>CAZDEW010000004.1:0-78836 GCA_964504585.1 uncultured Pseudomonadales bacterium
CCTCTCTCCATCCATTAACGGGGTGACCGCAAGCAGCGGCAATCTTTTCGACTTCAGCCCGCTGCTGCTCACGAACACTAGCGTTGGTGCTCATGAAAAACATACCCACCGCAAAGTGGTCACCGAGCTCAACCCCGATACTTGCAGCGGCTTGTCGGAAAAATGCCTCGGGCATGGAAAACAGCAGACCGCAGCCATCACCGGTCTTGCCATCTGCAGCAATGCCGCCACGGTGAGTCATACAGGTTAATGACTCAATCGCCGTTTCCAACAGACGATGGCTTGCCTCACCCTCGATTTGGGCGATTAATCCAAAACCACAGTTGTCCCGAAAGTCCTCGGACGTGCCAAGACCTTTAGTCATACTTGTTTCCAGCTAAAACTTCTTAAAAAACAGATACTTACAGTTGCGGAGCACCAGCGCAGGAGCTAGCCCCGAAAAATGCGGTCGGGCATTTTACACACTTAGGGGTGTACGAACAAATATCAACGCAAAAATAGAGCGTTTTTTGCGCAGCAGGGCAGGAAAGCGCCCGCCCTTTTTACATACGAGCGTAGTTTGAAGCTGGCGCAACCAGCGATCGAGTTTATGTGCCGTGACTATATGGCGCGACTATGTTCCATGATACCGCCGAATATCGCGATGGATGCTGGCGACGTTTCTTGGCCAGGGACGAAGTCCGCGAAGGCCGTCGGGCAGATCGGCAATACCTCGGCGAGCAGACTGACTGCCTGAATATGGACCAGTAACCACCACAAACCAGGGCTTGCCATTATGCCGGGTCTCATAGAAGAGCAAATCAGCTTTGCCCAGGTAGCGGGCCACAAGCTCCTCTGCACGCAGCTGATTGTGTGTCCCAAAGACCTGCAGGGCGTACCCTGTCTCCGGCCATGAGAGCAAACGGTTGTGCGTCGAATTAGCGCCCTGCCCTGAAACACTCTCTACCGAGGCCACAGCAGCGGGCGGAGGCGGTTCTGCACCCGGCTCCATGCGCGCTTCTAATGCGGCTACTGCATCATCCTTATCCGCGGAATCGGCATCAGAAGATGCCTGCTGTGACTGTGGCTTTGACTCGGTATCGGTGCGCGAAGCAACAATAACGGCGGCAGCTGTTTTTTCAGGCTCAGTGTCGACCACGATCTGATCATCTGACGACTGAAGATCGGCAAGGGATTCTGCTTCGGGATCGTCTTCATCAGATGCAGGCTGGAAAGTCTCATCGTCCGGCACCGACGATACCGTCGCCTGCGTATCGGGCGCGGCCTCAGGCTCCAGTTTTTGCAAGACGATTGGCGCAGGATCCTCTTGTAGGGGCTTTTCGTCGTCGAGAAATAAAAGCAGACCAATGAGCACCAGTAACAACAGCGATGCCAAAAGGTGCGGCAGTGGAATCAGCGGTCGCCGCGCGCTCACAGCGGGCTTGATAGGAATCCCGGACAGTAGCTGGTGAAACTTGGGGAGACTGCCTTCGCTGCGCTGCAGCGCATTCGCGATCTGCTCCCTGCGAAAAGGCTTCTCGTCGACATAACCTGCCGCCTGCAAACGATAGTCAACATAGGCTTCGGCGTCCTCGAGTGAAAACTCTGACAGATCGATAAAGTTAATCAGGACTGCCTCGCGCTCGGAAAAATCACCCACGCGATCGGCAAGTGCGTCATCGCCGCTAAACACCAGCTTAAAAACGCCCTCAAACTGTTCAGCTAGCTCAACCAGCGTCGTGAGATCTTCATCATTCAGCGCCTGACAGTCATCGAGCACAGCGATGACACGCCGCCCTCTGGCCGAGGTGCTGCGCAGGTATTTAACCAGCGCCGCACGCGGCGATGGAACCCAATCGTCCTCATCGGCGCGAGCCGATGTTTCTCCGGCGTGTTCAACACTTTCGGACTGATCGTCGAAACCTGACGAAGCGAGCTTTTCAACGACCTGCTCAAACTCAAAGCTAAGCTGATCAACTTTGCGAGCCAGACTGGCAATTATGTCTCCATCGCCAACGGAGGCGCGAACCACCTGCGTATCAGGATCTACAGACAGTGCAAACTTGTCGAGCACTGTTGTACGGCCACTACCTGGAGCACCGCGCAGAAACAGCAACATGCTTCCATACTCAGCAAAGTGTCGCAGTGACTCCACCGCCTTCTGTCGTCCAGCAGCAGGAAAGAAAAGCCCATCCTCTCCGGGAGAGTCGATTATTTCGGAAAAGTCTTCAAAGCCTTCCATATCAGCACGATGTCGTGATTGCTTAGCTCTAAACGTAATTTATTTTTCTTTCGACCAAAACAACAGCGTCAGAAGTAGGATGCAAGCGTACTATCAAGTTGCTCCTGAGGAAACTCTGAAGTCACGCATGCCTCGCCGATCTCGCGCAGCAGAACCATGCGAAGCTCCCCCTGATGCACTTTTTTGTCAGCGTACATTAACTGCTTGATATTTGCTGCGGTCAAATCATCGGGGATTTCTCTTGGCAAACCAGCCGCATCGATAACCCCTTCCGCGAAGACGCGATCCTCGTGACTGATGAATTGCAGGCGTTCCGAAAGATCAAGCGCCATACGCATACCGATCCCAACCGCCTCTCCATGCAACCAGTGCTTGTAGGCAGTTGCTGTCTCCAGCGCATGACCAAAGGTATGCCCGAGATTCAGAATCGCTCGAATACCCGCCTCCCTCTCGTCTTCTGCAACTACTCGCGCCTTGCAGGCACAGGATTCTCTGATCGCATAGGTGAGTACTGGCTTTTCTCGTTGGAGTAGAGCCGGCATATTGTCACTAAGCCAGAGCAAAAAATTTCTATCGGCAATTAATCCGTACTTTACTACCTCTGCGAGGCCGGCTATGTACTCCCGGTCGGGTAAAGACGCCAGAGTATCGGTATCAATCAGGACCGCTTTAGGCTGATGAAACGCGCCGATCATATTCTTTCCAAGCGGGTGATTGACCCCGGTCTTTCCGCCAACCGACGAGTCTACCTGGGCCAGCAAGGTCGTTGGTATCTGAATAAAATCGACACCCCGCTGATAGGAGGCCGCAGCAAAACCCGTGATATCGCCAACCACGCCACCACCCAGCGCAACAAGAATGCACTTTCGATCAAAGCGAAGGGACATGAGCTTGTCATAGATCTGCGACAGCGTATCGAGATTTTTGTAGCTTTCGCCATCGGGCAAAATAATACTTTCGATGTTTCGCCGCTCCGCTGCCAGCGCGCCTTGCACCTTCTCGAGATAAATCGGCGCTATGGTCTCATTGCTAACGATTAACACCTGGGTCGCGGAAAACGACTCGCCACACAAATCGCTGCTCAGGAGCTCAGAGCCAATATAGATGGGATAGCTGCGATCGCCGAGCCCGACACTCAGCGGATTGAATTCAGTCTCTGCCATGGTCAACCAGATAAAAGAACACCTTGTACAAGCGCAGCTCAGGGTGCACTTCGCTGCGCACCAGCGTTACGCGCCTGTGCAGCAGGCCGGGAAAGCCAAAGCCTGCTGATTTGAAGGCAACAAGAAATGCCTGCGCAGATTACAGGTTCAACTTAGCAAACAGGTTGAGGCAGTCAATAGAAGGAGCCAAATTTGGAACTAATCCATGCATTTCCGCAAACGTCGCGAATCATCAATCGCGCGCGTCAGAATTCTCTATCGCTTTGGCAATCTCCTGTGCAGCACTCTTTGGGTTTTTGTTGTCTGATTGTCGAGTGATATCCGCCAACTCAACATAAAGCGATTCTCTCACCGCCATAAGATCCCTGATCACGATCTCCGGGCTATCGGTGTTAAGCAGGGGCCTGTTTCGATCTTTACTGGTTCGCTCGATCTGCTGCTCTATGCTCGCTGCAAGGTAAACAACCAGCCCGTTAGCTGCCAACAACTTGCGGTTTTCTTCGCTCATCACGATACCGCCGCCAGTGGCCACGACAGCTGCATCGTCAGCACACACGTCCTGCAAGACTTTCGACTCGCGCGCGCGAAAACCCTCTTCGCCTTCAACGTCAAAAATCCAGGGAATGTCAGCACCGGTCCTGTCTTCTATGACCTGATCGGTATCGATAAACGGAAGGCCAACAAAAGAAGCGAGATGTCTGCCAATAGTGGTTTTGCCGGCCCCCATCGGACCAATGAGAAATATTTTTTCTTTTTTCTGCAATGTAAACAGCCCTTGCTACCCGAGGGATAACCTCAAATTCACATCGACCGAAACGAGTGACGGCGCCACAATAATTTGCGGCGCCGCACCAGATTTCAGCAAGCTTTGATCTGCGCCGCACCGGCGCTTTTCTTTCTAATCCAGTACTCTGTCAGACAGGATTCTGGGCGTTATAAAAATTAGCAGCTCAGTCTTGTCGTTGTCGACACTCGTTCGCTTGAACAAGTGACCCAGTATCGGAATGTCACCAAGCAGTGGAACCTTGGTCTCCTGATACAGCTCCGACTCACGGAATACGCCACCCAACACAATCGTTTTGCCATTGTCTACCAGCGCCTGAGTGGTGATTTCGTTTTTCAGAATAATTGGCACGCGCGAGTTATTCTCACCGAATACTTCGTCTTCACTACGCGAATCCTGCTTGACGTTAAGATCCAGGATCAAACGGTTATCCGGCGTAATGCTGGGTGTTACCTTCAGGCTCAGCACTGCCTCTCTGAACTTGATCGTCGACCTTCCGCTAGCAGAGCTTTCGACGAAAGGAATCTCTTCACCGGTTTTAATCTCAGCCTCTTGCTTATCGCCCGTGATTAAGCGCGGCTGCGATACCACTTCGCCTCTACCTTCAGCGGCTAGCGCCGAGAGTTCAAGACCGAGAAAAGCGTTGTCAGACAGATAGCCGATGGCGAATGACTGCGGATTCTCCGCGTCCGACAGACCAAGGTCTACGAAATTCGCATCCGGGAACTGAATGCTGCCGTTGCCATTTACAAAGTTAAATACGTCGGTACTTTCATCTAGATCGGAGCCAACTTCACTGAGGAAGTTGTCCAGACTACCCGCGATACCAAAGCGATCACCAGTGCCCTGATCTGCGGTAGCACCACCCCAGGTAACACCAATCTGCTCATCGAAATTATCAGTTGCTATAACAATGCGCGCCTCAACAAGTACCTGCCGTAGCGGCACATCGATATTATTGATGAGATATTTAAACTCTTCGATTTTTTCTGCTGTGTCGGTAATAACAATTGTGTTCGTTCGCTCATCAACGACAACTCGGCCTCGAGGACTCAAAATGCCGCCTGCACCTGCTGTATCGGCGGAGCTTTCACCGAGCTCATTCGCCTCTTCTTCACCTTGAAACAGGTTGAAGATATCGCCCGCACTTGCATAGCGGATGCGAATGAATTCAGTTTGCAAAGGAGCCAATTCTTCCAGCTGTTTGCGCGTCTCGATTTCCTGAAACTCACGCTCAGCGATCTCGACAGCAGGCGCAACCATCAATACATTGCCGACCTGACGCTTGTCCAGTCCCTTGGTTTTCAGAATCAGATCCAGCGCCTGATCCCAGGGAACTTCCTGCAGTCGCAGGGTGATACTACCCTTGACCGAGTCACTGGTGACAAGGTTTAGTCCAGTGAAATCAGCAATCAGCTGCAGCACCGATCTAACCTTGATATCCTGGAAGTTCAGCGAGAGTTTTTCACCGGAGAACGCAAACGCTCTGCGCTTCTCTTCTACCTCCTCCTGCGTCAGCGGTCTTACGCTCAGCACATAAGTCGTATCTGTCTGATAGGCCAGGTAATCGTATTCACCCTGAGGCTCAACCAAAATTTGGGTGTCTCGCCCTTTCTGCTTAACCTGGAAACGTTTTACGGGCGTTGCGAAATCAAGAACATCGTAGCTGCGCTCGAGCGCCTGAGCGGCATCGGTATCAGCAAACTCGACCAGTATGCTGCGGCCGTCGAGTCGGATATCGACATCTACTCTATCGTCCGAGAGGCCAAGAACAAGGTTACCCTCGCCTGATTCGCCACGCTGGAAGTCGACATTGGTAACTTGCAAACGCTCACTCTGGCCGCTCTTTGCCGCAGCTTCAGCGTAGTTTTCGTTCTCGGCAACAAAGACGCTCTGAGCAGAGCTGCTGCCTAGATTCAGCGCAATGGAGTCGCCGTCAATATCAATATCGTAAGGTGACATTTCCAGCAAACTGATCACAACGCGAGTTCTATCCTGCGCCTGCAACACAACGACGCTCTGAGCGTTGACGTGAGACAGGTTGTACTTTTTGCGCTCAAGGCCGCTGGTGACGCCAGGGAGGTCGATGGAAATACGCGCCGGCTTCTCAATGTTATAGGACGTTGGCTCTGGCGGCACGCCGTCAAAATCCATCTTGATTTGCAGCTCCCCACTCGGTGAAGAGATGAAATCAATTGACTTCATCTCCGTTGCAGTGGCACCCGCCGCAAGAAAAAATGCAAGAAAGGCGACAACAAAGCTCGCTCGCTGACTTACCATTTTAATCAAGTTTTTCATTGTGCTCGCCTTATCCAATTTCTCTGGTATTGACATCTATAACGATTAACATAATGGGCCAACCGGCCGCCGATAAATAAAAAGTACTATCCTTCCTTGAGGTTGAGCGTGCGCGGCCGCTCTACCCACGACTCATGGCCATTGGCTACAATTTCCACGAGAGAGATACTGTCGAGACCGATATCGACGATACGGCCGTGATTGCGCCCCATGTAGTTGCCCACCAAAACCTGATGGACAGAACCCGAGCCATCGTCGATCAAGGCCCAGCGCTGACCCTTTTGCTCGATTGTGCCAACCATGATCAAGGCCTCGAGGTTAAAGGACTCAAGCTGTTCAAGCGTGCGGTTCTCATCGGGTTTTACGTTGCTCGCCTTGTACAGGCTAGCAACCTGCCGAACCTGAACTGGAATGTCGAACGGTGCCCGTTTGGAGGCTGCGTTGTAGCGAAACGCCTTGTAGGGCTTAAATACAGGAATCGGATCAATCACGCCTCGAGGCTTACTCTTGGCATCCGCGATAAATCGATCTATGTCTGAATAATCGTTTCCGCCACAGCTCGCCAGCGACGCTGCAACCAGTAGAAACAAGGCTATTTTAGGTAATCGCAACACTTTTCTAGCCCTCGTCTTTGTAGCGATAAGTTTTAGCAAGAATGCGCATTTCCATAAACCCTGGACGCTCTTCGACTGGGTTAATCTCGAAATCATGCAAGGTCACGATTCTGGGCAGGCCGGATATACCACTGACGAATGCGCCAAGATCGTGGTAGGTTCCGCTAACCAGTATGTCTATTGGCAATTCAATATAGAATTCCTGCACAATCTCGGGCTGCAGCTCGACGCTGTTAAATTCAAGTCCGTTAGCGACTCCGATAGCCGAAATATCTTCAAGCAGACCAGGCACCTGAGTGTCACTTGGAAGCTGGCTGACAAGGGCGCCAAACATCTGCTGCATCTCCTGCATTTGATCACGCAGAGCATCGAGGTTGGCTGCTTCAAACGCTTTGCGCTCGTATTCTTCACGCAGCGACTGTTCCTGTTTATCGGCAACCGACAGTTTGCCCAGCTGGTTATTGACCAGAAAGTAATAGCCGGCACCACAGATCACGAGAAAGGCTGCCACCAGAATCACGACCTTAACCAGTCCCGGCCAGGTACCCGGCTCTTCCCAGTCAAGCTGATCTAACTCAATAGCAGATGCTGTTTCGCGCCAGTTTTGAATAGTTTCGCTTATCGACATGCCCTAATCACCTCACTCCTGAATCGCTTCTTGATCGGGCGTTTGCAAAGAAACTGACAGGTTAAAGTTGTTAGCCTGCTCGCCATACGATGGATTGGATACAACAGCCGTTAGATTGGGATCAATGAACCAGTCCGAGGAATCGAGCCTGCGCATCAGACTGGATACCCGGTTGTTGGATTCGGCGGTCCCCTCGATTTGAATATTATTGCCCGTGCGACTCAGCTTGGTGTAGTAAACACCATCCGGCAGGGTTTCAACGAATTGGTCGAAGATGCGCACGATAACCGGACGATTCCCCTGCAGGCCCTGAATAATCTCCATTCGATCCAGCAGTTGCTCGCGGCTGTTTTTCAGATCTGCGATCTCAGCGACCTCTACATCCAGCTTGCCAATATGCTCTTTGATGTAGGCGTTGCGGCCTTCCTGCTGAGTAACCTGCGTACCAAGCTGGTAGTACCATAGACCTATCAAGCCTGCAGCAACGATCGAGACCACAGCAAAGTTTGTAATAAACTCGCGTTTAAGTTGTTCGCGGCGCTCTTCACGCCAGGGCAGAAGATTTATCTTGGCCATTAATCAAAACTCCTCAACGCCAAACCGCAGGCAATCATCATTGCAGGTGCATCATTTGCCAAAGCTGACGCATCGACCTTCGAGGAAATGTCCATATCTTCAAAAGGATTTGCAACACTGGTTGGCGTACCCAGCTTATCTTCAACCATATCTTTGAGACCAGCCATGGCGGCAACACCACCGGCTAGCAGGATATGATCTACTGCATCGTACTGACTGGATGAGAAAAAGAACTGCAAGGAGCGCGAGACCTGCTGTATGACCGCATCCTGAAACGGCACCAGAACCTCGGTTTCATAGTCCTCTGGCAAACCACCGGCTTTTTTTGCAAATCCCGCTTCCTGCTCGGTCATTCCATAGCGCCGTTGGACCTCTTCGGTAAGCTGCTTGCCCCCGAACAATTGCTCGCGCGTGTAGATCGTTCTGCCACCCGAAAGCACACTCAGCGTGGTCATGGTGGCACCAATGTCGACCACCGCGACGGTATCATCAGCGCAGTCGATGGAATCCACCACCAACTCGAACGCGCGCTCCATATCGTAAGCCTCGACATCGACCACGTTCGCCGTTAGATCAGCGAGTTCGAGCGCATCGACGCGAAGATCAACGTTTTCTTTTCTGCATGCCGCGAGTAAAACCTCGACCGCAGTGTCATCCCCTTCGGCGTCACCCTGGACTTCAAAATCGATTGCTACCTCGTCGAGAGGATAGGGAATATATTGATCGGCTTCACTGAGAATCTGCGACTCCATTTGGTCGTCGTTCAGCTCTTTGTCCATCACGATCATTTTGGTAATGACGGCGGAACCGGCCACCGCAACCGCTGCATGTTTAAGTTTGGTTTTTGATTGCGTCATGACCTGCTTGATTGTTTCGGCCACCGCTTCGGGATCATTGATATTTTTTTCAACCACCGCGTTATGCGGCAGCGATGCCACGCCGTAGGATTCGACGCGCAATCGATCGCCACTGCGGCTCAATTCAAGCAACTTTACCGTTGTCGAACTGATATCAACGCCAAGTAGCGCGTTTTTCTTCTGCTTGCCCAGACCTAACACGTTTCAAGCTCCCCAAACTCTGCAACCGGAAAAAACAATCTCTGGAGTTGGCACATTTGTTAAGACAATGAACGCGTGGTTATTGTCGACTTTACCTAACCGCACTTCTGGACGGAGCTTGCGCCAATTGCAAATCGCCAACTGACAAAAAACACTCAATCGCTAAGCGGGCATAACCACCCAGTATCAAATCCACACACAAAACTTGTCGCGAATTGCTCTGCATTTGTGCAATACGCGCAGATTTCATGCATCCCAATGTGATCGTCAAAAACTCTCAATAGGATTTCGCTATCACTAACGATGCACACCTACACGCATGAATCTATTGAGGATTTTCAATTATAGGCATAAGCGTAGACCATAAACGTGAGCTTATACAAAATTACCTATTTTCCGATCAATGATTTCGATATCCTTCGACAACAATCAAACGCAGCTCACAAAGTCTCCAAAACCCCGTCATGATTCGTCTGTTAAAGATGCTAGTAGTCTTAGGCTTATTAGCAGGCTCATCCGCTCTGATCGTTATTTGCGCGGCGGTACTCTATCTCAATCCGCAATTACCCTCCGTCGAGCTGCTCCGCGAATCCAATCTCAATATCCCGCTCAGGGTTTACTCGCGCAACGGGACGCTGATCGGTGAATATGGAGAAAAGTTTAGAACGCCGGTCAAACGCGAAGATCTTCCCCAGCAATTCGTGCAGGCACTGCTCTCTGCTGAAGACGACCGTTTTATGCAGCATCGAGGCGTTGATATCACCGGCCTGATCAGAGCGGCCGTGGAACTGGTTACCAGCGGAAGCATTCAGACGGGTGGCAGCACGATCACAATGCAAGTCGCGCGCAACTACTTTTTGACGAGCGAGCAGACATTCATTCGCAAGTTCAGGGAAATCTTGCTAGCCCTGAAAATTGAGCGGCTGCTCAATAAGGGTGAGATTCTTGAGCTCTACGTCAATAAGATCTATCTGGGCAAAAGAGCCTACGGTGTGCAGGCCGCGGCGGCCATTTACTATGGGCAGTCAGTCCAGCAACTTAACCTCGCACAGCTTGCAATGATTGCAGGCTTACCCAAAGCACCCTCTGCATTTAATCCCATCAACCGGCCCGCACGCGCGCTTGAGCGGCGCAACTGGATCCTGGGCAGAATGCTCAAATTGGGTTACATCGATCAGGCAGTGTATGAGGAATTTGTCTCCCACCCCATCACCGCGAAGTACCACGGCCCCAAGTTACAGCTGGATGCAGGCTACCCCGCTGAGATGGCAAGGCGATTCGCAGTCGACCGCTATGGCGACAAAGCTTATACGGATGGACTTAAAGTCTTTACTACGATAGACGATGATGCGCAGATAGCCGCTGACAGTGCAGTGCGCAAAGGTCTAACCGACTATACCGCGAGGCACGGCTATCGCGGTCCTGAACTCCAGCTCGGCACACTGGAAAAAGCAGAACAGGTAAAATCGCTAGCGGATTTGCGAATCCACGGTGACCTGATACCCGCTCTTATTGATCATATCCAGCTGTCGGGCGACGGCGAGCAGGAAGAGGGGTCGAGTGGCTATGAGCTCCACCTGTCAACCGCAAAGGATGAACAGATAACTCTGCAGTGGCCGCGCGGTAAAGATCTGGATGTTAGACCTTTCCTCGACGAAAACAGGCGCGGAAAACCGGTTATTGATCCGCGCAAGATTCTCACGGAAGGCGACGTCATCCGCATTCGGGAAACAGAACAAGGCCAATATGAACTCGCGCAACTGCCCATAGCTAGCGCCAGCCTGGTCGCACTCGCCCCAAAGGACGGCTCTATTCGCGCGATTACTGGGGGCTTCGACCACAAGCAAAGTCAATTTAACCGAGCACTGCAAGCCTATAGACAACCTGGCTCTAATTTTAAGCCGTTCATATACGCCGCTGCATTCGAAAATGGCTTCACCGCCGCGAGTATCATCAATGACGCACCAATCATCTTCGATGACGACAATCTTGAGAGCAGCTGGCGACCAGAAAACTCGAGCGGCAATTTTTATGGCCCAACAACACTGCGTCGAGCACTGTTCCTCTCTCGCAACCTGGTTTCGGTACGCCTACTCCGCGAGCTTGGCATTGATAAGGCCATTAGCTATCTCAACCAGTTCGATCTGGGCGGAGGTCGACTGCCCCGCGACCTCTCGCTGGCACTCGGTAGCCATGCCCTGACGCCTCTTGAAGTTGCCTCGCTTTATGCGGTGATTGCCAATGGGGGCTTTCACGTTGAGCCCTACCTCATCGCAGAAGTCAGAAATAGAAAAAACGAACTCATCTATGCGGCGCAGCCGACCATTGCTTGCGAAGACTGCATCGATGACAGCGACCTGCTGTCTGCCGAGCACAGTGAGGGAGCGCAAGCCACAGATCTGGCATCTGCCAATGAACAGGCGATGCTAGAGGCGAGTGATCTGGAGGAAATTCTAAATGCCGGCGAGCTCGAACAGGAAACGGAAGCAGTGGTAGCGCCAAGGCCAAGGCTTGCCAAACGCGTTATGCAGGCGGAAGTCGCTTATATTGTCGACGACATTCTGCGGGACGTTATCGCTAGAGGTACAGGCACCAAGGCGCAGGTGCTGAAAAGAGACGATATCGCCGGTAAAACGGGTACCACTAATGGACCTACCGACGCCTGGTTTTCAGGGTATCACCCCGAACTTGTCGCTACGAGCTGGCTGGGCTTTGACAACAATGAAAAATTGGGTCGGCGGGAGTTTGGAGGAACGGCTGCACTGCCCATATGGATTGACTTCATGCAATCGGAGCTGCCCAAACTCGCCTACGCCAGGCGCACGCAACCATCGGGAATCGTGGCAATACGCATTGACCGCGAGACAGGCATGGTCGCGAGCTCGTCGACCACCAACTCAGCGTTTGAGTACTTTCTGAAAGATCTTGCTCCTGAAGAAAATTCAACGTCTGGTTTCGACGGGCACTCACGCGCGGCGATAGATGCGCTCGACGAAGATCTTTTCTAGAAGCGAGGATCGGCTGTCTCAACGCCAGCCCTGTAGCGGGGCTCAGATAAAAAGCAAGAGAGTCAGGAAGGCGGGAAATCTTTCTGGCTGGCGGGGCGCCAATGCATTTTTTCTTGGAGCGCTAGATGCCACCCGCAGGCAGACGAGAAGTGATGCCACTCCCCGCCTGGTGAATCAAGTAGATTGAAAAAGGAATACTGGGAGCGATCGGACGATTAGGCCTGATCGCGCTTGGTGCTGCGGCTGCCAAAGCGTTTCTTGAAGCGATCGACTCGGCCACCCGTATCCAGAACCTTTTGCTTACCGGTATAGAAGGGATGGCAGTTTGAGCAAACGTCAATCAGGAAGTCTTTGCCAAGAGTCGACCGGGTTTTGTAGGTTGCGCCGCAGCTGCAGGTCGCTGTGACCTCTTCGTATTTAGGATGGATGTCTGCCTTCACTTTTCGGCACCTCTTTAAAAAACGATCGTTAACTGTTTACGTGCGTTGGCTTGACAACATTGGGTTACAAAACTGACTTACCAACATAGGCCCCACTAACGTTGCCACACTGGCTACAAGCACTAGGATTGGCTAGTGGACCAAAAAACGGTCGGCGAGTTTACCAGAAGCCCTACGTTTGGCAAGCTTCTTACGCTAGGGGTTTTTAACGCCGCCTGCGAGGCTCTACCACCACTGAACTTGGGGCCGCGTTGATGGTAGGCTCCAACAGACCGGCAAAGCGTTTATCTTTTTGACAGACAAGTGCTCCGGGCTCTAGCGATCGTCTAAATCATTGTTTTAAATAGGGTTACAGTCTTCCCTGTGTTGGCGAGGCATTCGCTAGTAGCGCCGCAAAGCGCTATGAGCGGTACGGCTACGCGCCTATTTGTTGGAGCGCCAAGCACGCCTTAGCACGCCGCCAAGCAGCTTAACCTATTGATATTAATCACAAATTAAGATTTTGAACTATCTCAAAGCAGCGATCGATGCCCCTTTAAGGCGCACTTTTGATTACTTGCCCGCTGAAGGCCTCTCGGTGAGCGACTACCCGGTGGGCAGTCGGGTGCTGGTTCCCTTTGGAAAAAGAGAAGTTATCGGAATCATCGTCGACTGGACAGCAAGCAGCTCCGTCGACGCCTCGATGCTCAAGCGTGCTGGCGCGCCAACTGACGATCTGCCCCTACTCGACGATGAGCTTTTGCGCTTCATGTCATGGGTCAGCAATTATTACCATCACCCACTTGGCAACACAATTTTCACGCTCCTGCCGAGCTACTTTTGCAAAGTCGCTGATGCAGAGCCCTACCTCGAGCAGGCCGCAGCGATTTCGATCAAAGGCAAAGGTCTACCCGAAGGTGCCCTCAATAACGCGCCCAAACAACAGAAGCTGCTCAACACCCTGCGTGAGGCTAGCGGGGCCATCAGTTTCAGCGCGCTCAAAACGGCAGGTTTTAGTCGCGCTCTGATCAAGTCGCTGCATGAGAAATCGCTGATAGAAACCAAAGTCATTAGCGTTACTCCAAAGAACTGTAAAAGCTTACACCGTGGAAGCGCTGCAACTCCTGCATTAACTCTGTCGGGAGAGCAGTCAATAGCGCTCGAAACCTGTCTCGGTCGAGAAGATAAAGGGTTTGGTGCGACACTTCTCGACGGCATTACCGGCAGCGGCAAAACCGAGATCTACCTGCAAGCCGCCGCCAACATGCTGGCGCAGTCAAAACAAATTCTCGTGCTTGTACCCGAAATATCACTGACCCCTCAAACACTGCGCCGCTTTACCGAGCGTTTTGATTGCCTCATCGCAGTCATGCACTCTGGTTTGAATGACCGAGAGCGGGCAGCAGCCTGGCACGCAATGAAACGCGGCGAAGCCTCCATTCTGCTCGGTACTCGATCCGCGATCGCAGTGCCCATGGCTAATCCAGGCTTAATCGTAGTCGATGAAGAGCATGACCTGTCATATAAGCAGCAGGACAGCCTGCGCTATTCGGCACGCGATCTTGCAGTTGCCAGAGCACAGCAACTGCAAATCCCCGTGATTCTGGGCTCGGCCACCCCATCGCTTGAGAGCCGGTTCAACGCTGCCACAGGTAAATATCAGCGCGTTCTGCTGACGCAAAAAACCGGCAAAGCCACTGCCTCTCAGCTCACATTAATCGATGCCAGAAAAAAGGCGCTGACAGCTGGATTTACTGACGATGCGATCAGCGCGCTGCAAAATACCATTAGCAGAGAAAAGCAGGCCCTGGTTTTCATTAACCGGCGCGGCTTTGCCCCACAAATACTTTGCCACGACTGCGGCTGGTCCTGCCGCTGCACCAGCTGTGATGCGAGCATGACATACCACAAGCTGGCAAGAGAGCTGCGCTGCCATCACTGCGACGCCAGATCGGCGCTCCCTGCGACATGTCCGAGCTGTCAGTCAAAAAACCTGCGCGCCGTCGGCGAAGGTACCCAGCGTTGCGAGGAAGCATTAAAAACGCTGTTCGGTGATGATGTTGTGCTACGTGTAGATCGCGACTCAATGAGCAATACAGGCGCTCTGACCCAGACGCTGGAAAGCGTTCAGCGTGGCCGCCCCTGTATCTTGATTGGCACTCAGATGCTCGCCAAAGGTCACCACTTCCCGGCACTTGAAACAGTCGTTATGCTGAATGTCGATCAGGGCCTTTACGGCGCCGATTTCCGCGATATTGAGCGAACATTGCAACTGCTCACACAGGTCGCGGGCCGCGCAGGTCGTGAATCTGACAGTGGCCAGGTTCTAGTGCAAACCCATATGCCGGATCACCCGGTACTGCAGGCATGGAGAACACAAAGCTACTACGATACCGGTGCCCTCATACTCGATGAGCGCAGGGTTCGCCAACTGCCACCGTTCTATCACCTCGCCACATTCGGAGCAGACAGTCCGAAGGCGCAGGCCGCGCAGGCTTTTCTGAAGCAGGTCGCTCAGATTCTGGGAAAACATGCTTACAGGGAGAAGGCAGCAGACAACCAGCCGAAGGTGAAAATTATTGGGCCCTTCTCAGCGCTGATGGAGAAACTTGCGGGGCGACACCGCGCGGCATTGCTGGTAAAAGCAGAGAAACGAGGCGACCTGCATGACATACTATCCGCCAGCCTTCCAGAGATCGAACAGATACCAAAAAAACAGGGATTGCGCTGGCACGTGGATATTGATCCACAAATCATGCTTTGATCTTCCCGTCATGCTGCGGTGCTAGGCAAAAAAATTCCCAGAACCGCACTGTACCTCCACTGCGCGATTAGGAATAATTCACGGCTGGATAATCGTCACAGGCAGCCGTCATACTACAGCGCCTATGGCGTGCTTTGCTTTTCCGCGTTCGACAGGCATCAAGCCTGCGATTGACTGCCACAGGGCGCAAAACGAATTCACCATGAAAAACGAATTACACCAGCTGATAGTCTCAGCATTGCAGGAGGCTTCGCGTGAACTGGGGCAGGCGATGCCCAACGTGGACAGAATTCAAATCGATCACTGCAAGAACCCTCTGCACGGTGATTACGCGAGCAACGCAGCAATGGTTTGCGCCAAGCCGCTACAATCCAACCCGCGTGCGCTGGCTGAACTGCTACTGCAAAAATTACCTGCGAATAACATCGTAGACAAAGCAGAAATAGCCGGGCCAGGCTTTATCAATTTTTCTTTAGCCCAAACCTCGCACATGCAAATTGTGGGGACCATTATTGAGCGCGGTGAAACATTTGGGCATCAACCATGCAATAAGGAAAAGGTGCAGGTTGAATTTGTATCGGCTAATCCTACCGGACCGCTGCACGTCGGCCACGGCAGAGGAGCCGCGATAGGTGACTCGCTTTGCAGATTACTGGCGGCGGCCGGACACGAGGTCACTAGAGAGTTCTACTATAACGATGCTGGCGCACAGATCGATAATCTCACCACTTCGGTTCAGTTGCGCTGCCTCGGGATCGGCCCCGAGAACGAAGAGTGGCCAGAAGACGGGTATCGCGGTGAGTACATCAGCGATGTCGCTGCGAGTTATATGAACGGGGATACGATCGATGAAATCGCAGATTCAACACCGGTTACTGGCAAAGCGGACGCCAATGACAGGCCGGCAATCCGCGAATTTTCGGTAGCCTATCTGCGCCGCGAACAGGATCGGGATCTAAAGGCATTTGATGTCGAATTCGACGTCTACTTTCTGGAATCAAGCCTGTATGAAGATGGCAGCGTAGACAGTGTGGTCGACCGACTGCAGGCCAATGGCTTTTGTTACGAAAAAGATGACGCGCTATGGCTCAAAGCCTCTGAGCTGGGAGACGACAAAGACCGCGTAATGCGCAAGAGCAGCGGAGGTTATACCTATTTTGTCCCCGACGTCGCCTACCACCTCAATAAATGGGAGCGTGGATTCACCACCGTTATCAACGAGCAGGGCTCAGATCATCACGGCACCATTGCCAGGGTAAGAGCAGGATTACAGGCACTCGAGGCCGGTATCCCGCAAGGATGGCCTGATTACGTGCTTCACCAGATGGTGCTCGTGATGAAAAATGGCGAGGAGGTGAAAATTTCAAAACGAGCAGGCAGCTACGTGACACTGCGCGATCTGATCGATCAGGTGGGTAAGGACGCAACCCGTTACTTTCTCTGCTCTAGAAAGCCGGACGCCCAACTCACCTTTGATATCGACCTTGCTCTTGCCAAAAATAACGAAAACCCGGTTTACTATATTCAATACGCGCACGCGCGCATCTGCAGTGCGATCGATAATGCCCAGCAACAATACGGGCCGTTTGACGCTGTCGCCAGCCTGTCCGGGATACAGCTGTTAACTGCGGATGCGGAAGTCGCACTGGCGAAATACCTGAGCCGTTTTCCAGAGCAGATAGCGCAAGCGGCGAGTGAGCGCAGTCCGCACCTGATTGCAAACTATCTGAAAGAGCTGGCCGCACTGCTGCATGGCTGGTATGCCAGTGGCAATCAGGACAAACAACGACAAATCCTGGTTAGCGACGCTCCACTGCGTAACGCCAGGCTTTGTCTGGCCCATGCCACGCAGCTTGTTATCGCTAATGGCCTGAAACTTCTGGGCGTTAGCGCGCCCAATCGGATGTAACCAATCGGACCCCAGCGCAACACGATCGTGGCCAGCAAAAAACGAGCTAAAAAAGGCGTTACCCGAAAACCGGCGCCATCGAAAAAGCGCGATCGCAGCTGGGTTGCCTCAATACTGGCAGTGACCGAAGTCGGTGTCCTGCTTCGTCTCGCGATAGCCATTGGCTTTACAGCAAGCATCATCTGGCTAGCCAGCATACCCGCTCACGATTCGCAGCCATCTCCATCCAGCGCCAGTCTGCAACATAAGAATTCCGGCAACGAAGGGCGCGAAGAAATCGATGGTCTTTCCTACAACGACTTCACCTTCTACTCCAAGCTGAGAGATTTCAAAATAGAGGTAAGCCTCGACCAGAGCGACACCGGGCCAAGCTATACGACCCAATACCTTATTCAGGCAGGCGCGTTTAAAAGCTTCGACCGAGCCGAGGAGCAGCTGGTTTCTCTGACGCTGCTAGATCTGGATCCAACCATCGAAGAAGATAAGGGCTGGTACCGCGTACTGATTGGCCCTCTCAAAACCCGTGGCAGCATGACGGCTGCAAGGGAACGCCTGCTTGAAAACGGGGTTGAAGCTCAGGTTTTAACCGAGAAAACACCTATCTCAGCTAAAAACTGACCTGCCGGCTTGAAAAAAGTCAAAATACCCCCAATTTCCACCTATCCGCGGCACATAAGTAATAGCGACTAGAGCTCGATTCACCTCAATAATAGATGACCGAGCAGGACTGACTTACCGGCAAGCCTAAGGGGTCAATACCGATTGGCGACGCTGTCCACAATCAGGCAGCCGTCAGGATTGTTTAACGCGCGCAACACAAATTTGAGAATAGCTCGATGGAACAATACAGAGGCACGACCATTCTTTCAGTCAGACGTGGCAATACCGTTGTTATCGGCGGCGACGGCCAGGTTTCCATGGGGAATACCGTCATGAAGGGTAATGCCAGAAAAGTGCGGCGCCTGTACAAAGGAAAGGTGCTTGCAGGATTCGCTGGTGGAACCGCAGACGCTTTTGCTCTTTTTGAGCGCTTCGAAGCGCAGCTGGAGAAGTATCAAGGTCACCTGACACGTGCGGCAGTCGAGCTGGCCAAGGACTGGCGAACGGATCGCTCGCTGCGGCGCCTCGAGGCACTGCTGGCTGTAGCAGATGCCGAAAGCTCTCTCGTTATCACCGGCAACGGCGACGTTATTGAGCCCGAAAATAGCCTGATCGCAATAGGTTCTGGCGGAGCATTCGCCCAGAGTGCAGCTCTCGCCCTGCTCGAGAACACGGAACTGGATGCGGAAACCATCGTTCGCAAAGGCTTAAAAATCGCTGGCGATATCTGCGTTTACACGAACCAGAATCACACGATAGAAGTCCTGCAGGCAGACCAGTAAATCACAGCGTTTAATCAGTAAGCTACAAACAGCGGTAAAAAACCCTATGTCGATGACACCGAGAGAAATCGTCCACGAGCTCGATCAGCACATCATTGGTCAGGATGGCGCCAAGCGCTCTGTCGCTATCGCCCTGCGTAACCGTTGGCGTCGCATGCAATTAGCCGAGGATATGAGAGCGGAGATTACGCCAAAGAATATTTTGATGATCGGGCCAACAGGCGTCGGTAAAACAGAGATAGCTCGACGACTTGCCAAACTCGCCAACGCTCCTTTTATTAAGGTTGAAGCGACCAAGTTTACTGAGGTCGGCTACGTTGGCCGAGACGTCGAATCGATTATCCGCGATCTCGCCGATGTGGCAGTCAAAAATAGCCGTGAGCTCGCGATGCAGAGAGTCAGCGCGCAAGCTTACGACGCAGCCGAAGAACGCATCCTGGATGCCTTGCTGCCACCCGCTAGAGATCAGGCAGAACCCTCGGACAGCAATACTGGCACGCGACAGATATTCAGAAAAAAGCTGCGCGAAGGCGAGCTCGATGACAAAACGATTGAGCTTGAGCTAAGCGCAAGCCCCGTCGGCGTCGAGATCATGGCTCCGCCCGGCATGGAAGAGATGACCAATCAATTGCAAGGCATGTTTTCGAATCTGGGACGAGAGCGAAAAAAAACGGTGAAACTGAGCGTTAAAGAGGCGCTGAAACGCGTTAAGGAAGAGGAAGCAGGCAAGCTCATCAATGAAGAAGATCTAAAAACGCAGGCGCTGGTCGACGTTGAGGAAACCGGCATTGTATTTATCGATGAAATTGACAAAGTTGCAAAACGTCAGGAAGCCGGCGGCGGCGATGTTTCCCGAGAGGGCGTGCAGCGAGATTTGCTACCACTGATTGAAGGCAGCACCGTGAGCACAAAACATGGCATGATAAAAACAGACCATATTCTGTTTATCGCTTCCGGCGCCTTCCATCTCTCAAAACCGTCGGATCTTATCCCCGAACTGCAGGGCCGCCTACCCATCAGGGTTGAACTTCAGGCATTGGGCCCGGCAGAGTTTGAACGGATATTAACCGAGCCCAGCGCTTCGCTAACCGCGCAGTATCGTGCATTGCTTGAAACCGAAGGGGTGGAGCTCAAGTTCAGTAACGACGGCATAAAGAGCCTTGCTGAGCTAGCCTGGCAGGTAAATGAGAAAACCGAGAACATCGGCGCAAGGCGATTACATACACTGCTGGAAAAACTTCTGGAAACTATTTCCTTCGACGCCTCCGACTCAGCGGACAAGCAGATTACGGTGGACGCCAATTACGTCAATGCGCAGCTGTCAGAGTTAGCTCAGGACGAAGATCTTAGTCGATTTATTCTCTAAACACACAGGCAACATTTTCCATCTTACCCATCCACCCGAGGCCTATGACTCCGAGCGCGATCAAACTTCACCGTGAAAGTGCAGTGCTTGAGCTCTGCTATACCAACGGTGTAACCGCAAAGCTACCCGCTGAGTTTCTCAGAGTCCTGTCGCCGTCTGCGGAGGTACGAGGCCATCACCCATCGCAGGCGCGCACCGAGTCAGGCAAGAAACATGTGCGCATCAACTCTGTAAGCCCCGTCGGCAACTACGCCATACAATTGCACTTCGACGATGGCCACGATACGGGCATTTACTCCTGGGAGCTGCTCTGGGATTTCGCCAGCAATCAGGATGCCCACTGGAATGACTACCTGCGGAAGCTAAAGGAAATCGGTGGGCGCCGCGACCCAGATGAACAGAGTATCCAATTGTTCGATCCCAAAAAGCCTGACTAGCACTAGAAATCGGTAAATAAGGTTATACTAGAGCGTCGCAGGCTGTCATTTTCATATTAATCCTGCACCTGTGTAAGAAGCACTAAACCTCAAAAAGACCAAAACGTCAGAATTGCTAAAACGGGCTCTGAAGAACGCTTAAATCAACGGCCCCCCAATTACCCCAAGATTGCACCTTGAGCGAAGAAAATCAAAAAGACACCCAGCAGGCTGAAACCACCCATTTTGGTTTTAGCACGGTTGAGCGAACCAGAAAAGCGGGGCTCGTCGCAAATGTTTTTCACTCGGTTGCAAAGCACTATGACGTGATGAATGACCTCATGTCGCTGGGTATTCATCGACTCTGGAAGCGCTCCACCATCGAACACTCGGGCGTCCGACCCGGAAACAGCGTGCTTGATCTTGCCGGCGGCACTGGAGATCTGGCTATTCAGTTCAGTAAAATCGTTGGCCAACAGGGCGTAGTCGTACTGTCCGACATTAATGAGTCCATGCTTTCTCTTGGCAGAGACCGGGCAATCAACAGTGGCTGTAGCAGCAACATTGTTGTCACACAGGCCGACGCACAGTATTTGCCATTTCCGGAGGACTCCTTTGACATCGTTACCATTAGCTTTGGCCTGAGAAATGTAACGGACAAAGCCAAGGCATTAGCTTCCATCGAAAAATGTCTGAAGCCCGGTGGCAAATTACTGGTGCTCGAGTTTTCCAAACCAGTCGATCCTACCTTCGAAAAGATTTACGACCAGTACTCTTTCAATATCCTGCCCAAGATCGGTCAGATCGTCGCTGACGACGAAGCAAGCTATCGCTATCTGGCTGAATCTATTCGTATGCACCCAGATCAGGAGACGCTGAAAAACATGGTACTCGATGCCGGATTCGAAAGCTGTGAGTACCACAACTTTACAGGCGGCATCGTAGCGCTACACATAGCGTTAAAGTCCTCCAAAGTAGCTACGCGCAGCACATAACCTCCAGGCCAGGCCATGCTCACTGAAACGCTGACCACACTAGGCGCACTAGGATTGGAGACGGGACTCAACACCGCTCTAAAGCTTGACCCTGCACTTGCAGAAAAAATTTCGGCAAGGGAAGGCAAAATAATCTGTTTGGCCTGCACCGACCCTGAGATTAATGTCGCTATAGTGCTAGGCTCAAAGTGCATGGTGCTACGCTCAATACACTGGACGGATGACAGGGTTTCTGCAAGCCTGATTGGCGATTCTGCTGCATGGGGTGAGATGCTGCGCAGTGAGGACAAGGCAGCAGCGCTCATCAACAGCTCGCTGCAATTGCGCGGAGACAGCGGTCTCTTTCAGGAGCTAGCACAGCTAGCAGATACGGTTGACCTTGACTGGGAGTCTGCATTATCGGGCATGATTGGCGATGTACCGACACATCTGGTGAGCCAGCTGCTTAGTTTCGGAGCGAGTCGAATCACCGAGGCTCGCGAGATGGTTGAGGGATCAATTGATAATTACTTCGAGTCAGATACAAGCCTGGTTGTTAGCAAAACCACCAGCGACCGATTCTATAGCGAACTGAGAAATCTCGAAATTTCGATAGAGCGACTTGAAGCCCGGATGCGAAAACTATAAAGGCCAAGCTATGTTGAATGCAATACGGCGACTATTTGCAATCAATCGAACATTGATGCGTTACGATTTACTGACGCTAATACCGACAGCCAACCTGCATTGGCTAGCGCGACTTTTCGTATTTATTCTCAAGCCTTTTTGCCGCAGCGATGATCGGCCTGCACCGGTGAGAATCCGCCTGGCGCTCGAAGAACTCGGCCCTATCTACGTCAAATTTGGCCAGTTACTTTCGACAAGGAGAGATCTGCTACCCATCGATCTCGCTGACGAGCTAGCCAAGCTGCAGGATAGAGTGCCCCCCTTCAGCAATGAAGAAGCCGTGCGCGTTATTGAACAAAGCCTGGGCAAGCCTCTTTTGTCGGTATTCAAGACCGTCGAGGCCGAGCCACTTGCATCGGCTTCGGTCGCCCAGGTATACAAGGCCGAACTCCTCGACGGGCAGAACGTTGTTATCAAGGTTATTCGCCCGGAGATAGAGAAGCTCATACAACTCGACATCGGGCTGATGAAACTACTCGCTGCGCTCGTCGATCGATATAGCCGTGAAGGCAGGCGATTACACTTGCCAGAAGTCGTTGCCGATTACGAAACAATTATAGAAGGAGAACTTGATCTCAAACAGGAGGCGGCGAATACATCGCAACTTCGTCGCAACTTCGTCGAATCGGATAGCTACCAGCATCTGCTCTACGTACCTCAGGTACACTGGGACTATTGTAGTGAGAAGGTTCTCGTAGCAGATTTCGTCGACGGCTTTCCGATCTCAGACCACCGACAGCTCGACGCGCATAGCATCGATAGAAAAATTCTGGCCGAACGTGGTGTTGAAATATTTTTCACGCAGGTTTTTGAGCAGAACTTCTTTCACGCGGATATGCACCCAGGCAACATATTTATCGACGCAAGCAACTCCGCAAGCCCTCGCTATGTCGCACTGGATTGCGCAATCATGGGCTCGTTATCCGATGAAGAGCGCGCTCTGGTAGCGCAGATTTTACTTGGCGCACTTAACCGCGAATATGACCTTGTTGCAGACCTGTGCCTACGCGCCGGATGGATTGACGAAGATACCTCTGTGCATGCTTTTGCAGGCGTTATTCGCAGTGTCTGTGAGCCCATATTTGCAAAACCGTTGTCCGAGATATCCTTTGGAACCCTGCTGCTGTATTTGTTCGACGCGGCGCGACGCTTCGGCATGGACGTTCAACCTTCCCTCGTTCTACTTCAGAAAACCCTGCTGAATATCGAAGGGCTCGGGCGTGATCTTTATCCCGACCTGGATCTGTGGGCCACTGCTCAACCATTTTTGCAACACTGGGTTAAAAAGTCTTACTCCCCAGCAAACCTGCTCGAGCAGCTAAGCCAGGTCACTGGAATTGGGCGTGCAGCGCCCGCCGGTGCGGGGCTCGGTGCTTTGACAAATTCCGAAACCGCTGTACTTTTGAAAGAACAGCGCAAGTCCATCGAACGTCTAGAAACGCAGATTGTGACTCTCCGTCGCCTGGCAATTGGTTTTGCCGCTATTCTTGCAATCGTGTTAATTTACTGACATCCAGAGGCAGCACATGGCAGAGATCAACAGCGTCATGGAAGAAGTTAAATGGAACTCGTCCGGGCTGGTGCCCTGCGTCGCTCAGTGCCACCAATCGGGGCGTATACTGATGCTCGCCTGGATGAATGCCGCGGCCCTGCAAGCAACCATAGAGAAAAATGAAATGGTTTACTGGTCCAGATCCAGGCAGTCTCTTTGGCACAAGGGCGAGACATCCGGACACATTCAAAAACTGATCGAACTTCAACTCGACTGTGATGGCGATACGCTGCTGGCAAGGGTCGATCAAATCGGCGGTATCGCCTGTCATACTGGCACCCAAAGCTGCTTTTTTAGAACCTTAGAGGGTGGAAAGTGGCAGGCAACCGAGGCACCTCTAAAACCCAGCAGCGAAATCTACAGGCAATAGGCAGCAACAGGACATTGAACTCCAACTGCGAATCGGCAACCCCGGATTATTCGAACGAGCTATGACTTTTTCTCTAAAAGATATTGATGCACTAATCAACGAACGAAAATTGGCGAGCAGCGACGCATCTTATGTTGCTCAGCTGCACCAGAAAGGTATCGACAAAATACTGGAAAAAATCGGCGAAGAGGCCACCGAGACCATCATTGCGGCCAAGAACTATCACCTGAAAAACAACAGCGAGAACCAGTCCGCACTTATCGGCGAGGTTGCCGACCTCTGGTTCCACACAATGGTGATGCTATCGCATGTGGGGTTGAATCACTGTGATATCATTGACGAACTGGAGCGTCGCTTTGGCCGCTCTGGCCTTGACGAAAAAGCGTCGAGGTCAAAGACTTAGGCTCGTCACTCCGGTACATGCGTTGAACTTCCACACCAGGCTAATGAGGTAAATTATGGGTATTGGCGGTATTAGTATTTGGCAGCTGCTCATCATATTGCTGATAGTCGTCATGATTTTTGGCACCAAGCGACTCAAGAATATTGGCTCAGATCTTGGAGGCGCCGTTAAGGGCTTCAAGGACTCGATGAGTGAAGACGACGAAAAAGCCAAGCTCTCTGAGCAATCAGAGCAAGAGTCACAGCCCTCTTCCGCGGCGAAAGAAACCACAAAAGTTGATTGAGCGGTAACGCACATGCGGCGGCTAGCACTCGATCTCTATTTTCAACAAGCCATCTCTGCGAATTAAGCGGCGATGGATATTGGCATGCAGGAGATCCTGCTACTCAGCGTTTTAGCATTGCTCATTCTGGGGCCGGAGCGCATGCCCGAAACGGTAAAGACTATCGCCGTGTGGATAGCCAGAATAAGAAGAAACGGCCGAAAAATCTGGGAAACGGTCGAGCGGGAAATAGACGCAGATGCAATTCGCGAACACATCCATAACGAAGAGATTCTGGAGCAACTTGGGGAGTCCAAAAAGATATTGGGCGACGTTGACGCGCAGCTGCGTCAGGAAGTAGGAAAGTCCGAAGAATCTGCAAAACGTCATGATCCGGGCGAAGAAGCGTAGTGTCTGACCTCGAACAACCGTTAGTCGCCCATCTGTTGGAGCTTCGAGATAGACTCCTAAAGAGCTTGATTGCTATCGCAGCAGTTTTCCTTTGTCTTGTACCGTTTGCCGGCCCGCTGTACACATTTTTTGCTGCACCAGTGCAATCACTTTTGCCCGAGGGCACCAGCATGATTGCGACCGATATCGCTTCCCCATTCTTTGCACCCTTTAAACTAAGTCTGGTGCTGGCATTTTTTCTATCGGCACCGCTGTGGCTATACCAGGTCTGGTCTTTCATAGCGCCGGGACTCTACACACAGGAGAAGCGTCTAGCGACGCCTATTCTGATTAGCAGCGTCTTGCTCTTTTATTTAGGTATGGCGTTCTGTTACTTCGTCGTTTTCCCGATCGTGTTTGGGTTTTTTACCAACATCGCACCCGAGGGAATCGCCGTCACACCCGACATCAATAGCTATTTGAATTTTATTTTGAAGCTATTTTTCGCCTTCGGCCTGGCGTTTGAAATCCCTATAGCAACCGTTATCTGCATTCGAAGCGGAGTCACGACGGCAGAAAAGCTAGCGGCGAAACGCCCTTACGTCATACTCGGGTGTTTCGTATTCGGGATGTTGTTGACACCGCCCGACGTCATTTCCCAATCACTGCTTGCAATACCCACCTGGCTATTGTTTGAAGTTGGGCTGCTAATGTCGCGCTTTGCGGTAGCGCCGGCAGGTGAAGGCGACAATCAACGAGGCGAGGCTTAACACTGAGAACGATCCTCCTCCGCCACCACCGCCGGAGGATCCTGAGCTGCTAGCGCCCGAAGATGAACCGCCATCAGAGGCTTGACTGTCACTAGGCGTGCCCGGATCGCCCAGCACGAGCTCACCAAAATCAAGATATTCCGTTACCAGCACATTGTTGGATGGCAGCATTTCGACGCCATCGCCTCCGATGGCGTTGACCGACTGAGTGTACTCAAAGCTACTGGCATTATTGACGACAGTCGCTGTAATCGTTAGCGTCTCCGCGGACGAGGCATTGGGAATCTGGCAGGAAAAATTGTCGCTGAATACGGTACAGGATCCTGAGCTAACGCTCACGGCGTCGAACTGTCCCGTCGAGGGATCGGTGATGATCCCATCAACGCCAAGCGTGACAATGCCCGCACTACCACCACCCCGCAAAACATTATATTCAGCACTAAACGATTGCTCGTAGGGCACCGTCACAGGATTAGCTGCCTCGGCGACCAAACTGCTGTCGATGGGAAAGTCCAGGCACTGGGAGCGCACCGAGGATGCGAGCACATCGGTCATCGTTTGCCGTATTACTGATGAAGAACAAGCAGAGAACTCTGTGATTGACCCTGCGCTCCCGCCAATGCTTGGAGTCATCACATGGGTGTTAGCAGAGCATCCGTTTGCGACTGGGTCATCATGCTCTGCGCCGAGGTTGTGGCCTATTTCGTGCGCCATCACTAAACTGACAAAAAATGCATCGCCTGCATCCGTCACGCCGGTATTCAAGCCAAACGTATCGCAAAAAACATCGAGGTAGGCGATACCAACCACATTGCTGCTGCCACCCGGCACGATGACAGGCGGGAAATTTCTCCCAGTAACAAAGTGAAAAATCGAGCGCGGGCTCTGTATGAAGTCAAGCTCGCCGCGGTTCCGCGCCAGTCGCAGAGAATCCAAAAGCCCAGCCGCCGTGTTCTCGCCAGCAAAGGGCGCGTCCTGAGCGGCATCCAGAAAAGTCATAGAGACACTACTTAAACGGTAATTGAAGCTTTGCTCAAAAAACAGCTCCAGTTCGTTTAACTCTCGTGTCGCTCGGTCTAAGACAGTCTCGCCCGCAGAGAATATAGCTTGATAACTTTGATCGTAGGCGAGCTCAAGTTCAGGCAACAGACAAACGCCGTCGACCGGTTCGGGACAATCAGCGGACACCATTGCGCTCGACACTGAAGCAGCGATTGGAGAAAAAGAGACATTACTAGCAGCGCTATCGAACACACTGCTTACATGGCCAGGTGCCTGGCAAAGTTGCTGATCTTCTGCCGGAGTCTCAATCAGTTCGGCCTGAAAAAGCAGTTGCTCACCAGCCACCGGTCGGTACTCATCAATTCTGTAGATAAGCCCACCAAATACCACAACACCCCGCCAGTGCCCATTCGCCTCAGAAATTCTTACGGCGCTGTCGGCAAATCCATCAATGCTCCCGTGAAAGTGCGTCGCATTTTCAGCGTGCGAAACGACTGACGAAGATCCGTTAACAATTTTTTTCGCCAGGCTGGCGTTGACTTTGATCGAGGCCTGATAAACCACGCCGTCAAGTTGAATCTCGACGGACTCCGTGCCCGACTCGGCTGAGGCAACTGCAGCGGTCCACAGCAGAAGTACCGCAGAGAACCACGCTAGCAAATCGTTGAATTTAGGTCTGGCCTTGAAGCGGGCCCTGGGGGAGTACACGCGGGTCTACCATTTGAGTGATGTCCATTGATCAAGTCTAGATAGAGATGAATAGCGAAGCCTTGTTTTCCCACCAGTTATCACCATCAAATTGAACCAGTCGACTTTTCAGTGATTACAACGAGCCGAGAGCAATAAACCCCTCCCCTCAATCTGACAATTTATCCGGTTTTTTTGCTTGCCACGGCCAAAAGTGTTTAATCGATAATCGATGCGAGGCTAGGGCAAGTCGCTCGAAACACGCACGAGGCAGGGCTTCGACCCTGCGACACGCTTCACTCACTGCATAAAAACGGGCCTCAACTGCGCTTATGTTTGTTACTAGTAGCCCCTAAAAAACACAACTATATGCCGTAGAAAGCGGGTGCATAGACAAATTACAGACTGAATATGGTTTAAAATTAGCCTAACAAAAGCATCTAATTTTAGTCCTGCAGACAGTGAACAAAGCGCTTTTCCTAGACCGGGACGGTGTAATCAATGAAGATCGTGGTTACGTCGTAAAACGCAAAGACTTCGTTTTTATCGAAGGTATTTTTGAACTGTGCCAGACTGCAAAGCTCAAAGACTATCTGTGCATCGTGGTTACCAACCAATCCGGCATAGGTCGGGGTCTCTACGACGAAAGTGATTTTCATGTGCTTACCGACTGGATGCAGGAGCAGTTTGATCAAAGCAGCGCAGGCCTGGACGCCGTGTATTTCTGCCCTGATCATCCAACTGAGGGAAAAGGGAAATATAAAGTCGATACGGAGCGTCGCAAGCCTGGGCCCGGCATGATACTGGAAGCTGCTGCAGACTTTGATTTGTCTCTGGCGGAATCGATACTGATTGGCGACAAGGAAACCGATATCGAGGCAGCGCATCGTGCGGGCGTTGGTACAACAGTGAGACTCATGCGCGGCGAACACTCAGCTCAGTCCGCCGATGCAACGGCAAGCAACTCAACGGAAACGAAAGCAACGGCAACTATAGTCAATCTGCGTAGCGCCATAGATTTACTCTAAGCAGCACCCTTGCTGCTCTTAGGCAAGAGATTACCTTTATCGTAAAATACACGCCATGATCGATCAAATTAGCAAACAAATATCTCGCTCAATCGAAACCAAAGAAAAGCTTTTACAAGATAGTGAAATTCTCGAAGCTGTCGCGGAGCTAGTCAGCTGTTGTCTGGATGCGTTGAAGAGCGGTGGGAAAATAATTTTTTGTGGCAATGGCGGCAGCTTCGCTGACGCACAGCATCTGTCAGCTGAGTTTACCGCGCGCTTTCTGTTCGACCGAGCTCCGCTCGCCTCCATCGCTCTGGGCACAAACAGCTCGACCATTTCGGCGATCAGCAATGATTATGGTTATGAGCACGTATTTTCAAGAGAGCTGGAAAGTATCGGTAAAGCAAACGACGTCTTTATCGGGATCAGCACCAGTGGCAATAGCCCCAATGTATTGGCCGCGATGGAGATCGCGAACAAACTGGAGATGAATGCCGTCTCACTCACAGGTAGCACCGGTGGCAAGCTTGCTGCAATGGGCCGCTGCATACGAATTCCGTCAGACGACACGGCAAGAATACAGGAATGTCACATCTTGCTGGGCCACATCGTCTGTGAGCTTGTCGAGCACAAGTACTTTCGCGAATAAACTTGGCAATCTGATCCGGTCACTTTTGTGAGTCAGCAACTTACCAACATCACGCGCGCAAAGGGCAATCTCGACGAGGGACCATCCAACGTCAGGCCGACTCTGCGGAAAATTTTACAACACCTGTACCCGCAGTCTTTTTTTCTTGGCCTTTCTATCGCCGGCTTCGCCATCTATGCGGTTACCCAGCCACTCTCTGCGGTTCTTATTGAGTGGCTGATTAAAACACTGGATGGCGAATGGCAGGAAGGCGTGGTCCTGCTCCCGCTTGCCTTTATAGCAGTTGCGGTGGTGCGTGGTGTCGGCACCTATATGGGTAGCTACTACATTTCGAAAGTATCACAGAGAATGATTGAGAGCATTCGAAAAGACCTGTTCAATAAAATCATTCACCTACCCCTGGCAACGTTTGATCAGGCCAAAAGCGGTCGCTTTGTATCGCTGTTTACCTACAATTCTAATTTGATGGCTAACAACGTGGCGAAGTCGGTAACAGTCGTTGCACAGGAAGGCCTTACTGTCATCGCCCTACTGGCTTATCTTTTCTGGTCAAGCTGGCAGTTAACGCTAGTCTTTCTCCTTATCGTCCCACCAATCGCCCTGATCGTTAATTACGTCGGCAAGGTGATTCAGTCTTTAAGCAAAGACATACAGAACTCGATGGCCGAGCTAAACAGTACGGTCACGCAGTCTTTTTCCGGCATAAGACTTATAAAAACGTCTTCGGGTGAAGAACAAACCAAGAAACACTTCGGCAGCATAGCATCTGAAACAAGAAAGCTTGCCCTGCGCATTAGCAAAGTCAACTCTATTTATACCCCTTCGATGCAGATCCTGATTGCCTGCGCTATGGCGGTACTGGTCGTGCTAGTAATCCGCTTCCACGGCGAAATGGAAACAGCTGCGTTGATCGCCTATGTGACGGCTGCAGCCTTACTATCAAAGCCCATTCGCTCGCTCAGCAAAGTTCATGTCAATTTGACCAGAGCCGTGGTCGCTGCGAATGAAGTTTTTGCGTTTATGGAGCTTCCCCCGGAAAAGAATAGTGGAACAGTAATAGCCGATAATATTCAAGGGAATATTGAGTTTCGCAATGTAGTCCACCGCTATGCCGATGACGGCGAACCCATCTTGAACGACCTCAGCTTCACAATTGGGAGTGGCGAGACCATCGCTTTGGTGGGTCACTCTGGCGGAGGCAAATCAACCATCGCCAACCTTGTACCGCGGTTTTACAGCCTCGAGTCCGGCGAAATCTTGATTGATAACATCAATATTGAAGAGTACGAGCTATCTTCGCTGCGGAATCAAATTGCGCTCGTACCGCAAGAGGTGCATCTCTTCAATGCGAGCATTAAAGAAAACATTGGCTACGGCATAGAAGCAGACCACGACGATATTGTTGCTGCTGCAAAGAAAGCCAACGCTCATGAGTTTATAAACGACCTCAAAGGCGGCTATGATGCAAGAGTTGGCGATAACGGCGTGTTGCTGTCGGGCGGTCAGCGACAACGTCTGGCCATTGCGCGAGCCATACTTAGAGACGCGAAAATACTTATACTGGACGAGGCTACTTCGGCGCTCGATAACAACTCTGAGCGATTAGTACAGAGCGCACTCGAGGAGCTGCAGTCTGATATAACGACCATAATAATTGCCCACCGGTTAAGTACAATTGAAAGCGCGGATCGGATTATTGTTCTTTCGAAAGGAAAAATAGCAGAGCAGGGCGATCATGCCTCTTTAATGGCGATTGACGGATTTTACGCAAGCCTGTTAAAAATGAGTGCTGACTGAGCCAATCAAACCGTAACCGCTCCAAATCGACGCTCCAAATCGACGCTCGTAATCTAACCTAGTCAGCTTCTTTTAAACCAAAGTCACAAAGTTAAAAACTTCGGTTTGCGCGCAAGTTAGGATTTGGAGTTATTGCTTAAGCGGAGGTAAAGCAAGCTAGGTACCGATTGAATTCGCTAAGACACAGAATCCAGTCGCGGCGCTACGGCTTCATAAGGTGCCGCATATAGCAAGCCATCGCTAATGAAATAAATCCAGTTCGAATTGGGCGTTTGCCAGTCGCTGCCATAACGCAAGGCTAGGTATTCAGACGATCTCTCGGGTACGTTCACTGTGCACCCCAGAAAACTGTGCGACTTTACCGAGTTGAAATATTTTGCAGGTACAACCCAGGTATAGGATGCCCAGTGGCGCCGAGCATCTGGATGACTCACAACATCGAAACGGTCAGCCTCTCGACGCGTTGGAATCGCACGAAACCTACGGCGCGCCCATGCTTTATAGTAGGCACGGTAGAGAAACCGAGCAACTTTGTTATTAAAAAATCGAATGCTCCCCTCTCCCGCGACAGATGCAAGCTTGGAAACGGAAAGATCGTTTAGATCCAACGCACCCTCTCGCTCAAGCAGCTTATCGGTATGCTTTCTGGCAGCCTCGACATACCAGGTCCCATGGGGCCAAAAGATTGATCGAGCGAACTTTACTATTTGGGGGGAGCACCAAAAATCACCGTGGCGATAGTAGCAGTGAGCATGAATATCTAAAGAGGGGCGCTTGTCGGCCCATTCCAAATTCACGCCTTGCAGCTTGCCCTTATACAACTTCTTCTTAACCAGAATGTCTCGCTCAAGACATTTCTGCTCAAGCATGGCGACACGCTGCTCGTCACAGCGCAATATACCAAGATCGATATCGCTATCATGAGACAGCAGATCACCACCGCGAATTATACCCAGCAACGTCCCGCTATCGGCAAAACACTCAACATTGCATTCGGCCATTATCTGGCTAACAACATTAAGCAACTCTCTGGAGTTCTCAATAGACACTAAACATCCTCATCCGCTGAATACATAGTCGATATCTGCTGGTGTCAGCCTGACGGGATTGTTCCCTAAACGCTGCTGATTAACTGAAGCAATCACCTCATCCAAATCGTAATCGATGCCCGAAAGATCTTGCGTTGTGCCCAGCTGGCTGATGAGGTCCGCAAGCCAATCAGAGGCTTTCGCATCACCCAAACCAAGTAGCTCGCGCAATTCCCGCATCAGCTCACGAAATCTCTCAGCCCCCATAGGGTGGGTAATTTGCTCATCAGGAGCTTGCTCATGCACATCAAAAATTCGAGGCAAGGTAAGACCTACAGCAGCGCCATGAGAAACATCATGAAAGTAAGTGAAATAATAAGAATAAGCATGCGCGGCTGTGGTCTTGCTGATATCAATAGCCCTTCCGGCAAGATTGGCCGCCTCGAGCAAGGACTGTAGGTCTTGCGGCAACATTGTGTCGATAGACTGTGGTAACAAGAAAGAAAGTTTCTCTATCGCGCTCCGAGCGAAGCCCCGGCTTTCATCAGTCGCCCCATTAGACCAGAAAGATTCAACAGCCTGGGCCAACGCATCAATCGCGCAAGAAGCGCGCTGTGGGAGTGAGCAGGTCTCGATAAAACGCCCATCCAAAAAAGCCATTGAAGGACGCAAGATCTGAGAGGCGAGAGAGAATTTTCGGGAGCCCTGGTAGACTACAGCAAAATGGGTAGATTCACTCCCTGAGCCAGCAGTGGTGGGAACAGCCAGCACCGGGCATAACACGGAATCTATTTGAATTTCTCCCCGCAAGCAGGGTTCAATCTGGCTGTCTTCAAGCGGTGCAAAGCCTGTCATTGCTTTGGCGAGATCCAGAATCCTTCCACCACCTATCGCAATCACTTGCTGTGGCTTGAAAGCACGAAGCTTAGGCAGCGCCGCACGCACTTCATCAAGTTGCGGCAGCGAAGAGCTCGACGACACGAGCTCCACTTCAAAGTGCGTGGATAAATCCTCTAGAAGCGTGGAAATTGCCTGACTCTGCGAGGAAGAGGCGCCGACAACGATCGCAACGCGACGAATCGCCGAAGCGGAAAGATGCTCTGGAATCTCCGCCGCGCATCCATAGTGACTGAGAATTTGCTGAGCCATAAAGTGTGCCGAATCAACTACCCATGAATCGTGGTTTCAGTGAAGTCATCGCTTCTTTCGGGCGCCCTATTCCTTCCCGGTTTCCTGGGTTCACCAGAATCTCGACAAAAGACGTCCCTGAACTTTCGCGGGCCTCGGTTACCGCCTGTTCAATCTCCACAGCACTTGAAACGCGACGGGAGAAACTATAGCCGCACATTTTAGCAAACTCCGTAAAATCAAAATCAGGACCGACGGTCTCCTGACCTCCAACAGAGTCGTGCACACCATTATTGAATAAAATATGCACAAACCCTGCGGGCGCCTGCTTTCCGATTGCCACCAGCGAACCCAGGTGCATCAACGCAGCCCCGTCGCCATCCAAACACACCACAGGCGCCCCGTCGAGCGAGGCCGCTACACCAAGCGCGATGGTGGAAGCGTGGCCCATACCACCCACGGTCATAAAAGCACGAACATCGAGCAACTGATTGGTATTTTCATAGAGTTCTCGCGAAAGCATGCCGGTTGTTGAAACGATCCTCACTTTCGGATCAATGGCTCCAAGCGCCACCCGCAAAGCCTCTTCCCGCGACATCAATGTCTCAGAGAGGCAGCGCTTAGGTTCGATCTGGCTCTTTAGCGAACCCTTAGGTACCAGAATCGCCACGGGGGTGGACTGAGATTTTGCAACATCGACAAGCTCATCAACCATATCATCGATTTCCCCATCGTCAGAGCAAACTACTCGATATGGGATGTCAAGACTGTCCAGAATAGACTCGGTAATTCGCCCCTGATGAACGTGCTGTGGCTCATCTTTCGTACCCGGCATTGCACGCCACCCAATGATCAAGACCATCGGAATTGAGTACACTTCCGGGCTAGCAAGCGATACAAGCGGATTGATCGCGTTACCCAGTCCGGAGTTTTGCATGTATACCGCTGAAATCTCTCCAGTTGCAAGATTGTGTCCGATTGCATGAGCCACGGCACCCCCTTCGTTTGCAGCGACAACATGCCTATCCTCGCCGAAAACTTCGGCAGCCGTGACGCAAAAGCCCGACAACACGGAATCTGGCACCCCGACCAGCCTGGTAACGCCTCTCGAAAGCAGGCAGCTCGCGAGCTTCTCACTCTCAATCGTCATCTTTTATCTCGGCGGCAACAGTTTAAGGATCTGCGAGATTGACATGATCTCGCTATTGGCCTCGTGTGAACGCGTGTGCTCAAGTATGCTCTCGGCTACGCTGACCATGGCGGGATAGGCCGCGCGCAACAGGTGATTCGCATAAATGACAATTGATACTCCCGCCTCACACAATTCGGCCTCAGTTACAGTGTTATAGCTAGAGGGTACTGCTATTAGCGGCTGCGTGTAGCCGCGCTTGCGGAATTCAGCGGCAAACTCCAGAACTTCCGCTGGATCCGATTTCGCACTGTGTATCATGACCCCATCAGCCCCGGCTTCAATGTAAGCCTCTGCGCGCTGCATGGCATCGTCTTGGCCTTTGTCGAGGATAAGGCTTTCGATCCGAGCAAAGAACATGAAATCGTGCCCTACCTGCGCACGCTTTGCAGCGCGAATTTTGTCGCAGAAGTCCTCTATAGAGGCCTGCTCCTGCTTTACTGTTGTGCCAAACAAAGAGTTTCGCTTGGGACCAACTTTATCCTCAAGTACAACAGCCGATACACCATGGCTCTCCAATTCGTAAACCAGAAACGGTATGTTGTCTATGCTTCCGCCCGAATCGCCGTCATAAATAATTGGAATAGCAGTAACTTCACACATATCCCGAATCACTGACAATCTTGCACCAGTGTCTACAACTTCGATATCGGGACGCCCCCGTGAAGTCGCGTCGGTGAGTGAGCTGCACCATAGCGCATCGAAGGCGCGCACTTCTTTGCCAACGGTATGTTTTGCAGTTCCAGCAACCAGAGCGCTTAGCCCGCTGTGTGCCTCGAGAACCCTTACAGTATCTTTCGCATCGAGCAGCCGGCGAAGAAGTCCGCGGCGAAAGTCCGCGGTAATACCACGCTCGGAAATACTCTCAATCAGCTGCGTTGAGGAAACACCCGCTGTGTAGGGCACATCTACGACCTGACCGCCCCACTTACTGATAACGTCAATAACGTTACGACGTGTATCAGCTTGCACCCCTTCCTTCCAGTCATCGCCGTGCACGACGAAATCAGGCTTCAGACTCTCGAGGTTTGCTGTGTAATCGAGCGTCTCTTGTGGGATGACCTGCGCTACTCCCTTGATGTTCTCGACGACCGTCTTCCGCTCCTCATAGGGCATAAGCGGCAACCGCTTGTACTGGGCAATGGCACGGTCGGTAAGCAAGCCAACCGTCAGCTCACCCAGATCACGAGCATGTTTAATGATATTAATGTGCCCGTGATGCAGTACATCCGCACAAACACCCGCGTATACCTTTGGTTTTGTCATAGTTTCTCCGAAGATTTTCCCTGAGCCCGATGGGCACTGAAGAGCAAACACCTGTAAAAACGATTATCTATCTGTGGGATCGAGCCAATACTGAGACTCGATTGGAAAGCGAGGGTTAACTCGTGGCATATATGCGTTAAGACGGCAGTCGCCTGATGCAACCACTACCCAGCTGAATATCTTTTAATCAGTAAGATTTTATGCCGTGGAAGTAAGCGTTTATCGAGCCAGCCCCACAGGTCAACATGGTGTGACGAAGCCGCGAATGCTACTCGATATAAAAAACCATAACAATTGTAGATCGGCTATAAAAATCCACGGTTTAGGCAGCTATATTGCACTGTGAAGAATTGCTTATCGGAGCAGCATTTGCGTGCATTTTGTAAAGCGGCAAAGAGACCGTAAGCAGGACCAAAACACTTTGGATATTTAGCGGATAACGTCGCTGGCAAGTCAGCTAATTGTGGAAGTAAACTGGAGAGAGGTCGGCCATCAGAAAAAGATAGCTTCTTTTAGAAAATCTTCTAACTCGCCATAACCGAGCAGCGCATCAAGCACTCGGTGTCCCACCTCGCCCTTACTCGAAGAAATGGGGCGTATTTCCCCATCAGTAACCTTGGCAACCAACTGCGCGAACTTTGCGTCACGCTTGTCGTCTCTGGCGTGACTCAATACTATTTCCGCACGACCACCACGCACTTTTTCGATAAGTAAAAGAGCAGCTTTTAGCAAAGCTTTTGACTTCTGTTTTTTAAAGCGTGGGAAACGACCGCCAATAGACAAAACTCGTCGGACCTTAAAACGCAGTCCGGACACGATTGCCATATAAGCGCCAGCGCTACTTCCAATAGTTCTCAGCTCTGCATGCTCTTCTAAAATTTTTTGTTTACCAAGCCATCGAATAACCTGTCGTTCACTGGATCCTAACGAAGGAACACCGTCGGAATAGTTCTCGCCAAGTGGCTCCGCTATGATTAAGAAATTGAACCTGGACGCGTCAGCGCACTGAAGCAGGGCGAAATTCGGGATAATCAATCGTCGTCGCCCACGCATCGCAAAACAAATCACCAGAACTTTTTTGGAAGAGTCGCCACCACCATCAAACAAGGTCACCGTTGGCGCAATCTTTCTGGGCTGATAACGCTGGAAGCTCTCCTCGCCAACGCTCATCAACACTGAGGAAACACTGGTGAACCATAAATCCAGCGCATTTTGAAACTTCTCGTTTTGCACATCGACAAGATCTTTACGAGAGTGCTCATGCGCAAGAAAAGCTAGCTGCTCAGGTGCCAACCGATGCTCAAAAGTTTGCAAAGCTTTATTGAGCTGGCCTATTGAGCTGCATAGCCTGAATACCCTTCTGAAAGTTTTTACCAGCTGAGTATAGTGATCATCTAGACGTAACCGCTCTTTAAATCCTTCAGGGAGAATTTCACCGCCAACCCTGCCGGTTTCTGCACCCGCTGAAATAGTCGCCACCAACTGACTTAACAGCCTATAATCAGCAAACTCGCCGGGATCTATCACCACATCAAACTGCATTTCAACAAGAATAAGCAGCTCCATCTGCGTCATAGAATCCATACCAAGTGTTCGCAGTTTTACATCTTCTTCACCCGCCTCAAATGCATCTAGACTGTCGCCTAGGAAGTCCATGACTGACGGCAAACCTCTGATAGCCTCACACAGTCTCGTGCGGACATCACCGAACCGCCCGCTAATAGCCAAAACCTCTTGCCGGTTAACCTTACCTGTCTCCCCTCTCGGCACCTTGTTAACCAGAATGAACTGCTTGGGGGATCGAGCACCAGCACGTGCGCTAACGAACCTTTGGATTCGCGAGAGTTTTGGCGGACTCGCATATTGATCAAACGCTAATATTGCAATCGGAACGTCACCGTGAATACGCGATTTTCTGGGTACGACGGCCGCATCAGCCACGCCAGGATACTCCATGATGAGTGACTCAAGCTCCTGTGGATAAATGTTCATACTGTTGAACACAAACATGTCATCCGAGCGGCCAAGAATAAATAGACTACCGGTCTGGTCGATTCTTGCGATATCCCCTGTACAATACCAACCATCTTTCACACTCTTTTGATAAACCTCCTCAGCACCCAAATAGCCTTCGAACATGCCTTCACCACGCACGAATAAAACCCCGGGCTGGTCAGGCTCGACCACAACGCCAGCAGCATCTCGGCACTCAAGCTGAAGACCATTCAAAGCGCGACCAACGGACTCGGACTCAACAAACTCGGAAGTGTGCGCAAATGCGATTGCTCCCGTCTCGGTAGTTCCGTATCCGAAGCGCAGATTCGGCGTTAGGGAATCTGTTAAAAGTTTTCTCGTCTCGGGTGATACATGCGAACCACCGATTTTCAAACCTATACTTTGTAATCGATGAGCATCAGCATGACGAACCAGAGATCGCGCCTGGTACTCAGATACATGAAGCGTCTCTACATTCAAGCTAATGCACTGATCCAGCAACTCATTACTGTCAAGAAAAACATTAGTAGCTCCACGGGCCATCACATAAAACCTGTGCCGCTTTGAAAAATTATGCTCAACGGATGCGATACAAGCGAATCTTTCGTGCTCGTTATCGACATGCCTATGTGCCTGAGCGATCAGCCCAGCGCTACTGTGAACAACAATCTTCGGCTTTCCCGAGGTGCCGGACGTAGAAAACAGTAGTTGTGCGTTGCCGAGATCGCCGACATGCGTATTATCCGGAACAGTCCCAGAGAAACCCGAGGCCAACTGTTCCACTAAAAAAAAACGAGTGCCAGCCGACTCGAACACTGAAGTATCAAAGGCCATCTCAAAAGTAGGAATCGTAAAAGTTGTCGCCTCCAATCGCATACCAGCTAAACAAATAATTAAGTGTTCGATGTCGTTGGCGCAGCGAATACCCATGACTGCCGCGGAGGTAACACCCAGAGACAATAATTCATTGGCCTCTGCCTCGACCATTGCAGCAAGCTCCGAGTAAGAAATCGATCTCTCAACTGAAACCAGAGCATCCCGGTCGGGGGTAGACAGAGCCTGTTGATACAATAATGAAACGATATTTTTAGGGCGTTGCATCTGTTTTAGCTATAAGCCTAAATTTATAGATGGGCAATAGGTTTATGGGAAGTGAGGCTTCCCGCATGACTAGTTCCCGGCTTAAGTGATGTGTGAGTGCAGTCGTCACGCGAAAATCACGCCAGAGTAGTTACAAAAATCACCGCGGAATCTTTTTTGAGTATCTTAGATACGTAGAAAACAATCTCGCTATACGCTGCTTAAAACTGGTACGAAGATAAAGCCACCACCAAGGCAGATGTCTAACTGATTGGTAACGTTCTTCAATTAAGTTCGCCTGCAAACTCAAAGATTCGCCCCGACTATCAAACACAGCATAATCTAGCAGCTTGCGACGATCCTGCTGCTTGTCATCGGTCGCCAAAGCTTGTCGTACAAAAGGTAGCAAGTCCTCGGAATGATCGATTACAGTCCCCGCCTGCCATACATACGTATTATCAGTAATCTGATTACCGGCCTTGTACCGTCCCGGCGCAGGGTTGGCGAAAAGAATCGGACGGTCAAAATGCAACCATTCGTAGCATACCGATGAAATGTCGGAGATCATGGCATCGCTTGCTGCCATATAGGGTGTGATGTCATCATCAATCACAACCTTCACGTTTGCTTCATAACCCAGCTCTTCTATTAAATCTTTGACCCGATCATAGATGTCGATTTTGTCCGAAACCAACTTGCTATGAAACTTCATAATTACATTGTAGTGACTGCCAAGCTGTCTCACGATTTCAAGAGACCAAAGTTGGATCGAGCTTTCACCATAGAGTGAACGCTCACCTAGCTTCATACTAGTCACCGAGCTATCCCAAGTTGGCGCGTATAGAATGACCTTCCTATCCTCATCGAACAAACTTACTGGTGTAAGGCTTCCCTTATAAAATTCATCAAATTTGGGATAACCTACTAGCTTCCAGCTATTGATATACGGCAACGTACCTGCAAGCTTTGCTTTATCTACAGCTTTCTGCCCGGGGAACAGGACAAGGTCGTAACAGGTGAGTCGAGCTGACTCTATATATCGCTTGTCTGACAAGCCCCCATGAAAAACCTGAACTGCTACACCACAGTAAAGAAGATGAAAACTTGGATAAACAATCAACCTCAATCTCAACTTAAACGCCAGCTTCCTTGCCTCTGCTCTATTTTCTACTAGCCGTATGTCCAGGCAATAATCCGAATATTTTTCATTAGCGCGGGCAAAAATACTGGTGTTATCGGTAATGATAACCCCACCAAGGCGTGGATATAGCCTGATAACTGGAGGCAGGTGTTGGATGTTCGAAGACAAGTAGTAGCCAATTTTCTTATCCATACTTGCACTGGCCGACACTTCAGCATTCATCATAAAAACCGAATTATTCTTTTACCCGACACAGCAGGGTGATTGTATGTTGGAACTTGGAGTGTTGAAGGGCTGACTTGCCCGGCTCAGACTAGCCACTGATCAGATTCAACTTCTCTCTTATTATTGTCGAACTAACGCTTGGCGTGTAGTCAAAGTAGATTACTTCACAACTAGTTTTTGGGTACTTGCCTTTCCAGTCGGAGCCTACGGATATCGCATCGATACCGAACTTATCTACCGCTGCTTGTTTATTTTTGTCGTGTTGCGGCACGACTTTATCCACATATGATATCTGCTCTACGATTGCTGCGCGCTCCTCATAGGGAATGACAGGTAGACGCCCTTTATCTTTTAAAATCAGATCGTCAACTGAAACGCCCACTATCAGTTCGTGACAAAGCTCTTTAGTGCGTCGCAAAATATTTAAATGGCCGTGATGGAATATGTCGAAACAACCCGTAGTGTACATCCTGTTGAATCGCTTATTCGGCTGCTGCTGCACGGCTACTGCGGCAAACTCCTTCTTCAGGACAGCCTTCATCGCAGCGTGTTCTTCATCGCTCATCTCCAGCGACGTGGATAAATCACAGGGGCCCGGCCAACTGCGATCGAAAAATTCACGGCCTTGCAGCTTTTGAGCAGCACTATGACGCGGAAAGATATGGAAATGAACGTGCGGATCAACCATCATAAGCATGAGATAATTCGTCTTCTCATAACCCAATCTGCCCTTAAAAACCGCCTCGATAATCTTTACCAAATTTCCCTGTTCAATAACTGCGTCGGGGGAAATCTGGTCATACGCCGTGACATTTTCTTTGCAAACGAGAACAATAGAACCGAGCGTCACCTGTTTGGGTCGATACAAAACCTCCCAAAAACGAGATGAAAAAATCGTCGATTCAGGAAAACCGAATTTGTCTAATGTGTCCTGGACATCCATAAAAGTGCTCAAGCAAACCCCACGCTGCGAAGCGGAATTTTACAATATAATGGCGAAATCCAACAAGCAAAGCCCTGCCCCACACGCCCGCTACAAGCAGCTTTGGTAACTTTTGCGGTGTTCAACGGAAGTTGCAGGATCAACTTCCCTATTGAGAGCCATGCCCGTAAAGTCCGTGCGCAGAGCATCACTTCAGAACCGTATTCCTGATGCAAAGGCAATCATGCAAACTCCGATAACCGATCAACCCCTTACCATCTATCTGGACACACCCAATCTCTACTATCTCCCTCAGTACGAGCCGTTGATCAATGAAGCAATCCGAAGGGGCGCCAACTATAAAGTTGTCCTGTATCAAGACAAAAATCAGCTCAACACTCAGCGATCATGTCTCGCGAAGCATGCTGACAAGCTGATTTTAGTGGATGATGCAGAACAGGCTTCAAAGCTTTACGCGAAAGACAGACCTAACTGGGTGTTTTTTGGCAATAGCTTTGATTATCTGGAGCTACTCCACGCGGACACGCATACCGCACAGCTAGGGCACGGCATCGGCCCAAAGCCAAGCTACTATCATAAATCTCGCACGGCGATGACCGTCCGATTTATCGAAGGCGCACTAAGGCTCTCAACCATCCGCAAGCTCTATCCTGAACAAAACTTTGTTCAGGTTGGCTTTTGTAAGCTGGATCCCTTATTCAACAGCAAGGCGGAAATGCAGCCACCTGAAAATTACAAGTTGCCGAAGGGCAGAACCACTTTACTTTATGCGCCAACTTTCAAACCGAGTTCGCTTGAGTGCTTTCCCGATAACTGGCCAGAGCACTTCGAAGAAACCAATATCTTGGTCAAGCCGCATCACTTTACTTATGAGAGAAAGCGCTATGAAAAGCAGCGCAGGAAGCTGGAAAAATGGTCTCGCTTTCCGAACGTCCACATTGCCAGCAAAGACGCCCTATCCTTGTTGCCGTACATGAATATTGCGGATCTGATGATTAGCGATGCCTCATCCGCAATTTTCGAATTTGCAGCATTAGACAAGCCTATCGTGCTGTGTAATTTCTTTAAGCTTCCATGGCACTATCGAGGTCCATTTAAATATCGTTATAACCGACGCTTCGTACAGGACGCTGTAGCCTATGAATCGCTTGCGCCGTTCGCCAGGAATTTTCAGGAGATGCACCGCCTAGTCGGCGAAGAACTAAAAGCACCCGAACGATATGCGCCGGCGAGACAGGCGTACACGCGAGATCATGTTGGAGACACCGACGGCAGAGCATCTGCCCGGATCCTCGATTATATTGAGAACTACTCGGTAAACTCAGCTTCAGATCGAGCGAGTTGAAGAAAGCCCTATACCCTCACCGGCGACAACGCGATCCAGCATACGACAGACATCATCCAGCTCAATCAGCGCCATCAAGTGGTCTCCTTTCGCCCGTTCGCCCCAACTTGGCGTAGTGTTGCTTCTGGTCTGAGACGCGATCGCATCGTGATAAACACTCACCACATACTCCCTGTATGTATAGGGACCCGTCCGCTCGGGGTTACTATGGGCATAAAGACCCACCACAGGCGTCCCTTGTGAGACAGCCATGTGCGCCGGGCCCGTGTCAGGGCAAACCAGAACACTTGCAAGACGCAGAAAATAGAGCATCTGAGACAGGGAGAATTTACCACTAACATTTTCGACAGGCACTTTGCACGCCGCGAGAATTTGCTCGACAAATTCCAACTCTCTTGCCGCGGGGCCGGAGCATACATAAACATGAAAACCCCTTTCATGAGCGTATGAGGCTAGCGCCGCATACCGTTCCGGCAACCAGTTGCGCTCGAAATTCGATGCCACGGGCGCGATAACAAGACATGGTGCGGTACCCTGATGGAATTGCTCGACGTACTGTGCATCTTTCGAATCCAGCGGAAAGCTCCACCGCAACTGAAAGTCTGGCAAACCCAGTGCTCGCGCGAATGCTTTAAAGCCGTCTACAACATGGGGGCGCTCAGGCATATCACACCGGGAATTGACGACTAGACCGTGTAACTCTTTGGACAGATGTCGCGGGAACCCGATTTTCTTTCGAGCCCTGACCAGCAAAGCCAGCGCATTTGCCCGCAGCGAGAGCTGCATATGCAGCAGCACATCAAAAACCTCATTGAGCTCTCTACGGAGCTTTAGGTATTCAGAAACGCCACGTGACTTGTCAAAAACGTAGAAGTCGATGCCGGGCAAGCTACTAACCAGCGCATACTCCGCCTTACCAATGATCCATGTTATGCGAGCATGCTTTTTTACGCGTTGAATTTCCTGCACCACGGCAACGGCATTGCAGACATCGCCAATGGCCGATAACCTAAGAATGCAAATTGACTCAGATGGCGCCGTCATTCCTTTGTAACCGCTCGCTACTTCTTTATCTTGCTGATCAGGTTAGTGGTTGACAAGCCCTCGACCAAATCAACAATCGCTACAACACCACCATAAGACTCCACCAGATCAGCGCCAACGATGTTCTCACGCTGATAATCCCCGCCTTTGACTAACACATCAGGGCGTATTTCGGAAATGAGTTCCAGAGGTGTGTCGTCACCGTCATCGCCAAAGCAGAGAATCCAATCCACACAGCGCAAGCCGCGCAAGACCGCTCGACGGTTCTGGAGAGAATTAACTGGCCTGTCACTGCCTTTTAAGCGCGAAATACTGCTATCGGTATTCAATCCGAGTACCAGCCGGTCGCCAAGCTTTCTCGCCTCCTCCAGATACGCGATATGCCCTGCGTGCAATATATCGAAACAGCCGTTGGTGAAGACTATTCGCTCTCCATTCTGACGGGCAGCCATAATCTGGAGTTTCACAATCTCCTCGTTGCCTGGGCCTGCAGAATGGGCCATCTCCTGAGTCATGTAAGCCTGAACAAGCTCAGGCAGTGTGACCGCCGCGGCACCCAAACGGGATACAACCAGCCCCGCTGCTACGTTTGCATAGCGAGCCGCACCCGCAAGATTCTCTCCAAGGCAAGTCATAATCGCCAGTGTAGCGATGACGGTGTCACCGGCGCCAGTCACATCACTAATTTCCTTGGCGCTGACACCCAGGTCGAGCTTATCGACCTGGCCATCGGTGTCGCTTGCACTAATGATTGACATGCCTTGCTCACTCCGCGTGAGAACCATCGAATAAATGGCATAGTTGTCGAGCATGTCGCTAGCCGATTGCAGGATGTTCGCCTCTGTATCGACGACGCCGCCGGCGTTTACAAACTCAGAGCGATTGGGAGTAATTACCGTTGCACCACGATAGATAGAGAAATCGTGCGCCTTGGGATCAACAAGAACCGGTTTTTCATGATCCTTTGCGAGTGCGATCATCTCTGTGACCAAGCGCAGGGTGCCCTTCTCATAATCTGAAAATACTATGCAATCATAGTCTTTCATCGAAACTTCAAATGCGTCGCGAATAGACTGCGCATGTGAAGGCTGGAATTTCTCCTCCTCATCGAGTCGTAGAATCTGCTGCCCTCGGCTAATCACTCGGGTCTTGGTGATCGTCGGCAGATCGTTACACACAAGAAGTTCCGCCTTTATCCCAAGCTCTGAAACAAGGCCGCGCATTGCTTCGGCACTACCGTCATTACCGACCATCCCCAGTAAGCCAACTTGCGCGCCCAGTGAGGCGAGGTTTCGCGCAACGTTTGCAGCACCCCCTAAGCGGCATTCAAAACCTTCGACCTTGACGACGGGTATTGGCGCCTCTGGAGAAATTCTCTGCGTATCGCCGGTATAGTACTGGTCGAGCATGACATCGCCTACGACGAGCACTCTGACGCCGGCTGCCTTCTGCATGAGGGGAGAATCAAAATTCATAGTGCGGGAGGGGAGTAATTATCCTGTTTAAAATATGCGAATAGCCGCCGTAGTCACCGCTGCCACAAAGCCGCGAATAGCTTTTGCACGTAGCAAAGCACCCCCAATCTTACCACTTTCTAAGAACCATCGGATGTCATGATGCCGTTAATCTAACCGCAGAATTAGCAGGTCAATACCCCAGACCACGCCAGCGAAATTACCCCAGCAAGCATGTCGCAGCGGGCATCCAAATCCCGGACGGTTAGGCTTGTTTCAGGGCTCCCTATAAGCAGGCCTGTAACCCCGGCATAAGAACGAAGATGATTCGAGCCTTCGTATAGTACAATGACAGCCTTAGAATTCTGACCTCCAGACAGAACATGCATCTGTATCACGCAAAGACAAACATCAAGGACGACGAAAAAGCAGCGCTTGAGAAAAAAGTTACAAACGCCATCGCACAGCTCCACCACTCCCGCAAAAAAACCAGAGACGGAAGAGGTGAAATATTTATCATCGACGATCACGAGCCCGCGCTCGTCGTTAAGCGCTTTAGACGGGGCGGCCTCGTCGCTCGCCTGACCAGCGCAACTTATCTAGGGCTCAGCGACCACCACTCTCGCATGGTTGTAGAGCTGCGGTTTCTAGAAACGTTGAAGCACCTTGCCTTACCAGTTCCTGCGCCGGTAATGGCCGCCGTGTCGCGCAAATTTTTATTCTACGGCGGATATCTGGTCACTGAACAAATCAAAAACGCCAACACGCTAACAGAGTCACTATGCAGAGGGCCACTGCAAAGCGAGCATTGGGAGAAAATCGGGGGCACGCTCCGCTTATTTCACGACAAGCAGATTTTCCATGCTGATCTTAACGCTGGCAATATTATGATTGATAAACAAGGCAAGGTCAGCCTGATAGATTTTGATAAGTCTTATAAACGAGAGCATGATACGTGGAAGAGCGACAATCTCTTACGCCTGAAACGCTCATTGGAAAAGATTCGCCGTGCCGAAAAGGAATTCCACTACAGAGAAGAAGATTGGACAATCTTAATGCGCGCTTATGACAACCAGGCCAACTAGATAAACTCCTGCCCTTAGCCCTTAGCCCTTAGCCCTTAGCCCTTAGCCGATGGTCGTTAACCGCGCTCAGCTCCCGATATAAAGTCGATGTAGGTGGCGAGAATTTTTTCGGATTCGCTTTTAACCTTCCATGCGGCATCAGAAGAATCGTCGCCCTTCATCGAATCTAAATCAAGATTACCCAAAGCCTCAGCCTCCAGTTGAATCAAGACGCCAAGCTCCTGCAGCCAAACCACATCCTCATCAACATTCTCTGTGTGGGGGCCTACCACGACGGTCTTGCCCTGGAGCGCAGGCTCTAAGACATTATGCCCGCCAAACGGCGCAAAGCTGCCACCGATGATTGCCAGCAGCGCACCCGGCAAGAAGTGCTGAATCAGCCCCATGGAATCAATCAGCAAGACATCTGGAGCACTACCGGCATCAAAGCTCGATAGCAGACTCACGCTTGCGCCCGCTTGTGAGAGCGACGCAACAACTTCATCGATTCGCGATAAATGTCGAGGGGCAATAACCAGCAAGGGTTTGTCTTCCCGCCCTCGCCACGCCGTCCAAATCAAACGTTCTTCGTCGGGGCGACTGGATATCACCAGCACATAGTCGCGGTTTGGCAACTTAGCAGTTGGAGCGATAACCGCAGAAGGTAGATCCTTCGAAACAACAACAGCGCAGCGCTTTAGGTTTCCCAATATGGAAACTGTATCCGGTTGTGCACCCAGATCGACGTAGCGCGCCGAGTTGTGCTCGTCGCGACAACCGACCCGGTCTACACAGTTCAAGGCGTGCTGATAAAGACCCTTCAATGCTCGCGGAGCACTCATGGTCTTGTCACTAAGTCTCGCATTAATTAGAAGCAACTCAAGCCCTGACCGAGACGCCTCCGCGAATAAATTAGGCCAGATTTCTGTTTCAACAACAATCAACTTACTTGCTTTCAGCTGCTTGATAAAGCGACGCGTTGAAAAGTAAAAATCCAACGGTAGATAACAGCTTTGAATACGCGCCAGCTCATACTGTTCACAAAATTTTTCCAAAGCGCGTATCGCTTCCGGCGTGTTGACGCTAACAGTCAACGACAACTCGTTTTCCCGACTAAGCGCAATCAATAATGGGAACAGGGACGTCACTTCACCGACCGAGGCAGCATGAAACCAAAGCCGCTGCTGCGCTGCTTTCTCCCCTTGGAATCTAGCCAATCCCAGACGCTGTAGAACATAGCGAATGCCCCCCGCTCGAGCGGCGGCCTGTTGCAAAGTCAACAAAAGCGGAATCGGGTAAAGGATATAGAGAAGGACACTATAGATAACGCGCATAGAGCCTCGTTGATCGACAGAAGACTTCGTTATTTTTAGTCGCTAATCGCATTCGTATCACTGAAAATACAGCGCTAAAATTTACCGAGTTATGGCAAAAGATAAAAAATCCCGCAAAACTGCGCTCTATCATCCTCGATACTGGATGAACTGGATTGGCGTACTCTTGCTGCGCATCGTTGCCACCCTGCCATTGGGCGCGAAACACGCGGCTGGAAAGGCGGTGGGGATCCTAGCCTACCACTTCGTAAAAAGGCGTAGGCACATAACCAATGTCAATATTGAACTCTGCTTTCCGGAGCTTTCTCCTGATGAAAGGGCAAAGTTGGTAAAAGACATTTTCATCCAGAACGGCATTGGATTATTCGAAATAGCATGGTCATGGTGGGTCAAGCCGGGGCAGCTGGAAGGGCTGTACACGCTTGAAAATCTCGACTTACTTCGTGAAGCCCAGCGGGATGGTAGTGGCGTGCTGCTGGTTGGAGCACACTTTGTCCATCTAGATCTTTGCGGCGCTATGATCTGTCAGGATTACCCAATCGGTGCCATCTATCGAATGAACAACAATCCGGTCATGGAGGCAGTGATTACTCGCGGTCGCAAACGGATTTTCACCGATGTGCTGGAGCGATCCGACATGCGCGCCATAGCCCGCAGACTAAAAGCCGGCGCAGTTATCTGCTATGCCCCGGATCAGGACTTTAATCACCGGCATAGCGTATTCGCCCCTTTCTTCGGCCAGAGCGCCTCAACGCTGACTGCAACCAGTAGGCTGGCAAGGCTCGGCAATGCCAAAGTCGTCGGTCTATTTCACTACCGCGACCCAAAAACTCGCCACTATCGTATAGTTTTTAAAGCAATCGACCCATCATTCCCGACGGGTGACGACGTGCAAGATGCGACGCTGGTGAATCAAATGCTGGAGAGCTGCATCAGGGAAGCGCCGGCCCAGTATATGTGGGTACATCGGCGCTTTAAAACCAGGCCTCCCGGAGAAAACCCAGTCTACTGAAGCACAGACAAGGCATATTAACGTCACTCGCACGCACAACGCGCGGACAAGATGGCGCACAGGGTTTACACTTAATCCCAGATACTACGCCAGACGACCGCGTGCGCATAGCCATCGTTACAGCGAGATTTAACGCGGCAGATGTCACATCCTTGCAGCTGTAACTAGGGCTAATACCAACAGCGGGGAGGTGTCAGACGCGGGGTCAGGATCGAAAGCAGGACCGGCATCTAGCGTTGTGCTTACCCACCACTAATTTTGGATTTAGAGAGAAACACTATGACTGCGTTCGGCAGCCAGTTTATGCCTAAGATGAGCCTTACCGAGTACCGGGATGGCGCGTGGAGCAGCAGCCAAATCACGGACTGTGATCGTGTAACCCTGCATGCGGGCGCGCATGTGCTCCATTATGCGAGTTCGGTGTTTGAAGGGCTCAAGGCGTTCAAGCATAGCGATGGTAGCGTCAAACTCTTTCGCCCGGATCGCAACATTGCGAGGCTGGCCAGGAGCTCACAGTTGCTGCATCTACCTGCTGTCGACGAAGCTCAGGTACGGGAAATGATTTTCTCAATTGTCGCGCACTATGCGGCGCAAACACCCGAACCTCCAGGCTCAATGTATGTTAGGCCCACCCATATTGGCACCGAACCCGCCATCGGCGCCGCAGCCGCCGGCTCGACCAGCAGTATGCTCTATGTACTGCTGTCACCCGTCGGCGATTATTTTGCTGGAGGAAGTGGCGGACTGAGTATACTGGTCGAGGAAGATTACGCGCGCTGTGCGCCGCATATGGGCGTCGTTAAAAGTGGTAGCAACTACGCCAGCGCACTGGGTCCGATTCTGCAGGCCAAGCAGGAATACGGTGCAGCCCAGATTCTCTTTTGCCCCAATGGAGATGTGCAGGAAACCGGCGCTTCCAACTTTCTACTGATTGATGGCGACGAGATCATCACCAAAAATCTTGACAGCACGTTTTTACACGGAGTGACTAGAGACTCGATATTGGCGCTTGCACGAGACAAAGGTATGCAAGTCTCGGAGCGCGCTTTAAGCACGGATGAGCTTTTTGAACGGATCGCAAAACCCGAATGCGAGGCGGCGCTGAGTGGAACCGCCGCAGTGCTAACGCCAGTGAGCACCTTGATTCGCAATGGCAAACCCCACAAGGTCGGCAGTGGACTGGAGGGCAAAACCACAGCCGCACTGCGTGCCGAATTGAATGCGATTCAGTGGGGGCAGGCAGAAGACAAATTCAACTGGCTGCAATCGGTCTAATCTAGCGGTCGACCGCAGGCGCAGTGCGCAGTACTTCTTCTGCCGTTGTGAGGCCGGCCGCTACCTTGTGCGCACCCGCAAGCCGCAGGGTTCTCATGCCCTCGCGCATAGCCTGAGTGCGGAATTTAGCGAGATCAAAATCATCGGTAATCAGCCGGTTGAGATCCCGGCTTAATGGAAGGATTTCGTAGATTCCCTTGCGCCCGTAATAGCCAGTATTGCGGCACTCCATGCAGCCCACATTGTGGTAGACCTGCTCAGGCATCTTCGCACTCCAGGGCGCCGTCAACTCATGCCAGATATCGTCATCGAGCGACGCGGGCTCCTTACAGTGCTCGCAAAGCGTTCGCACCAGGCGCTGGGCCATGATGCCGATCAGCGTGGCACGCAGCAGGTAGGAGGGAATACCAAGTTCCAGCAAACGAGAAACTGCGCTGGGCGCATCATTGGTATGCACCGTAGAAATCACCAGATGCCCGGTTAATGCGGCCTGCACTGCCATCTCGGCCGTTTCGGGATCGCGAATTTCGCCAATCATGATGATATCCGGATCCTGACGCATCAATGCCCTGACGCCGCTAGCAAAGCTGACATCGATCTTTGCCTGAACCTGCATCTGATTGAATGCCGGCTCGACCATCTCGATAGGATCTTCAATGGTGCAAACGTTAACCTCGGGGCGCGCAAGCATTTTCAGCGTTGAATATAGCGTGGTGGTTTTACCCGAGCCGGTGGGGCCGGTTACCAAAAGAATGCCATTCGGCCTCTCAGCCATGCTGGTCCATCTGGCGTAGTCCTCTGCGACCAGACCAAGATCCTCAAAGCTGCGCAGCAATACATCCGGATCAAAAATTCGCATGACGAGCTTTTCACCAAATGCGGTGGGCATGGTAGCCAAACGCAGCTCAACTTCGTTGCCGTTCGGGCTCAGGGTCTTTATTCGACCGTCCTGCGGCTTGCGTTTCTCGGCAAGGTCCATGCGGGCGAGAATCTTCAGGCGACTGGTTACCGCACCGATCACAGCTGGCGGCAATTCGTAAATATGGTTCAGCGCACCGTCAATCCGAAAACGAATATTGCCCTGATCCCGCCTTGGCTCAATGTGAATGTCGCTTGCCCTCTGGTCGAAGGCATACTGCAGCAACCAGTCAACGATATTGATAATGTGCTGGTCATTGGCATCGGGCTCGGCCATTTTTCCAAGCTCGAGCATCTGCTCGAAGTTGGTAACCGGCGACTCTGATTTATTGGTGCCAAACGCGCTGCTAACCGAATTAACAAGGCTGTAAAACTCGACCGCATAGCGGGTAATGTCAGCCGGATTGGCGATCACGCGGACGATGCGCTTTTTCAGCACATGCGCCAGATCAGCCTCCCAGTCGTTCAGGAAAGGCTGTGCACTTGCGATCACAACTTCATCCTGTGTAACCCGCAAGGCAAGAATATGGTGACGCTTGGCGAAAGCGAATGACATGACGTTCACCACCGAACGCACGTCAACCTTCATGGGGTCGATCACCTCGACCGCTTGACCCGATAGCTGACCCAGCCAGTGCAAAATTGCCGTTACATCCAAGCGCTGCCCATTAGCTGCATTCACCAACTTCTGATCAGCCACATAGTTAACCGGATGCTGCTCGAGTTCGACTTTACTGCGGCGTAAACCGCTGAGCTTTAGCAGGTCATCCTGATTAATCATTCCGCTGCGCTGCAGCTCGTCCAGCAATGCGCGCAAATCGAGAGGGCGAGCCGGGAACGATTGATGCGACGCGCCAGCACGCGCATGCTGATTCAAGGGCTCGATTTTCGGGTTATGATTCACGAACTAATCAACTCTCTGACAATAGAATCTGGAAATCTCTTTTCGAAGTCGCGCTATGATACGGTGTTTGAGCAGCAACCGCCCTACTCTAGCCACCTATCGGAAACGACGCGCAATAAATGAACAGTAGCGCTAACTCATTAAGTCTAGCCACTGAGCATCACATAAACACTTGGCCTTGGCAAAACTGAGCACCAAATGCCGTTTCCAATGAATATTTTTCCAGAGACTGCGCAAGCATGAAGAAAACACAGGAAATTCTCAGCGAATTGGTCGCAATACCGTCAATTAGCAGCGCCGATACCGCCTGGGATCTCTCAAATAGACCAATCATTGATCACCTTGCGACTCGCCTGGAGGACCTTGGATTTACTATCGAAATTCAGGCGATTGAAAACAATAAAGCCAATCTGATTGCCAGCATCGGCCGGGGCAGCGGTGGTCTGGTACTGGCCGGGCATACCGATACCGTCCCCTACGATGCGGACCTATGGCAGTCGGATCCATTCGTTCTTCAGGATTCTGATGATCGTTTGCTCGGACTCGGCAGTACCGACATGAAAGGTTTTTTCGCCGTATCACTCGAAGCACTTGAACGACTGGGTAAAACTGCGCTCGCCAATCTCGACAAGCCACTAACCGTGGTTGCGACGGCCGACGAAGAGTCCAGCATGTCTGGCGCGCGTGCACTTTCTGATGCAGACCCTCTCAATGCACGCTTCGCGGTAATCGGAGAGCCCACGGGCATGCAACCGGTGCGGATGCACAAAGGCATCATGATGGAGAGCATCAGTCTGCACGGGCAATCCGGTCATTCGTCCAACCCGGCTCTGGGACACAGCGCGCTCGACGCCATGCATCAGGTCATCTCAGAACTGATGGCGCTACGCCAGTCATGGGCCACGCAATTCCAGAACCCCAGCTTCGAAGTCAGTGTGCCGACAATGAATCTGGCGTCTATTCACGGCGGCGACTCACCCAATCGAATTTGCCAGCACTGTAAACTCGGTTTTGACGTCAGGCTTCTGCCGGGTATGAGCAACGAAGACATTCGCCAGCAAATTCAACAAACGGTCTCCGATACGCTGTCGGGCTCAGGCGTATCGGCCAAATTCTCAACGCTCTTTACCGGTGTAGAGCCATTTCTGGAAGCAGAGGATAGCGAGCTTGTGAAAACTGTTGAAAAGCTCACCGGTCATCAGGCGGTGAGCGCCGGGTATGCCACCGAGGCGCCATTCATGCAGGCGCTGGGCATGCAAACCGTGGTGATGGGCCCCGGCAGCATAGACTGCGCCCATCAAGCTAATGAGTTTTTTCCAAAAAATCAGATTGAGCCTGCGATCTCGCTAATAATGCAGCTGGTCAATCATTACTGCATGGCGTAACCTGCAGTTTGCTTATAACCCAGTTCAGGCAAGTCCCGCGGGATGTCAACTAACAAACCTATTGAGTGGTTCAGACAGGCCACGCCCTACATCAACGCACACAGAGGAAAAACCTTTGTATTAATGCTCAGCGGCGATGCCGTTGCCGACGAGCACATTCACGGCCTTGTGCACGATATTGTTCTGCTGCACAGTCTTGGTATCAAACTCATCATCACGCATGGCATTAGACGCCAGTTGGACGAACGCCTCAAAGCAAAAAATCAGGCGACGAGTTTCACTGATGGGCTACGCGTCACCACCGAAGACGCGCTGGAAACGGCTATCGAAACATCCAGCCTCATTCGCTCAAGGCTCGAGCGCAAACTTTCGATGGGGCTGCCCAATTCACCCATGCACGGCGCATCGATTAAGGTAAGCTCCGCTAATGTCGTGAGCGCTCGACCCGCGGGCGTCATTAATGGCGTCGATCTATTGCATACCGGCAAGATTCGCAATGTCGACAGCGTCTCTATTAACAACATGCTTGAGCTTGGACACATAGTCCTGCTTTCACCAATTGGCTACTCCCCAACGGGCGAGGCTTTTAATCTACTCTATCAGGATCTAGCCGCGGCAATCGCACAGGGCATAGAGGCTGATAAAATCATTGCCTTCACGCATAGCGAAGGCATGCAATTTGATCTGGTCGACAAGGGCAGCGCACTGACCACGAAAGAGGCCGAGGCAATTGTCGCAACGCTGCCAAGCGATCACGAATATGCAATATGCCTGCAACGCTGTATCGACTGCGTCGACAAAGGTGTTCCCAGAGGCCACCTGCTGGACTACCGAGTCGACGGCGCCCTGCTTACAGAGCTATTCTCAGTCGATGGTCAGGGTCTTTTGATACAGGATCAGCAGTTCGAACATGTGCGCGAAGCAAGCGCGGACGATATCCCGGCCATCATTGATATTATCAGGCCATTGGAAAAAGCCGGCGTGCTTGTGCGCAGAGACAGAGACAGGCTCGAAGCGGAGATCGAACGATTTAGCGTCATCGAGCGAGAGGAACTGACTGTCGCTGTAGCAGCACTCTATCTTTCCGATGACGGCCAACTGGCTGAGGTAGCCTGCATCACAACTCACCCCGACTATCAGGGCGAAAATCGTGGCGGAACTTTACTGCGGCATCTGGAGTCGAAGGCCAGGACAGAGGGGGCACAGCGAATATTCGTCCTCACAACGCAGACTACCCACTGGTTTATTGAGCATGGCTTTAAGGTGGGTAGCGTTGACGACTTACCGGAATCCAAAAAAAATCTTTACAACTATCAGCGCAACTCCAAAGTGTTGATTAAAGATCTTTAACGGAACTCTTTTGTCGCTATGTGCTTTAAAGGGAGCGCTGTTATTCATTGCCGCCTCGCTAAAAGTTAGACTCAACAACTAAACCAAAAGAGAAACACTATGAAACACTTACCACTGGTGCTGGCGATTTACGTTGCTTTCGTTTTTGTACAATCACTTTTCTTCAAATTTGCTGGTGTTATTACCGGCAACCCCGCAGATATCACGATCTACATTTTCGACACTGTCGGCCAATGGATGTCAGATATTGGTCTGGGGCAGATTGGAACGCTGTTTGCGGCGCATGGGGGTGTCGTGATTGGTCTGGCAGAATTACTGGCAAGCGCGTTGATTCTCATCACTGTGACAAGAAAGTGGGGCGCACTGCTCGGGCTTGGCATTATGTCGGGGGCTATTTTCTTCCATATTTTCACCCCGCTCGGACTATTCCCCTACACCGACCTATCTTGCACCACAGCAGGCTGCCCCACCGAGAAGCCACTCTTCTTTATGGCTATTGGCGTATGGCTAAGCTGTGCCTATCTGGCCTGGCAGGGATTTTTGAAACAAAACGATGCAGGTGCTTAAGCACCTGCATTTCTTGGAGCGGGGTTTAGAAGAAGCGGAAACCTGCGGTCAGTCGCAGCAAATCCTGTTTTGCATGAGAGGTAATAGTGATACGCGCTGGGACTGCGGCATCGGTACTCAGGTCAAGACCGATACCAAAAAAGATTTCGGAATCAGATGGGACTTCATCGAGGTCTGATTCCAGACTTCCTGGCGATACATCATCTTCAAATTGGTCGACACCAAAGATACCGTAAGCGTATTTATTAACCCCTACAGTACCCCCTGCCAAAATCGCCAGCGAAACCGACGTCAACTCGTACTGGCCCTGTACACTGTTATTCGATCTCACATCGACTTCTCCGAAGTCGTTGTATGCGAGCTCTATGGCAAGAGTCTCATTCACTTCATAGCCAATTCCGAGTGAGGCGCCTGCACTGGATTCATCGAGCGTAGCCACATCAAACCGATTAAAACCCACGTCTGCAAACAGGTAAGCATCACCGAGAGTTTCACGGTCAGCGTGAGCAAGACCCGATGAAAAAAGTGTTATGGCGACCGAACTACAAATCGCAGCGTACTGGCTCGATAGAAAATTCTTCATGGTTAACTTGTGCTCTAGATCTTGACGATTGGTCCGGCCTGCCCGGAATTCTTCACCGAGCCAGCGCTACGCCACCCGGTCACAAAGCCTATGGTAACCCAATGTTATTGTTCAGGTTTTGGCCGCAAAAAGGTGATTGGCGGGCTTTGAGCGCAACATGTTAGCCATTAGCGAGGGCAGCCGTTCTGCCACTGCGATAGCTTGGACTTTTTTCGCGCTAAGCTGCCTTTTTAGGCGGTTAAACGGCGAACAGCGGTAAAGCTCTGTCACACCGTTGATGATCGATGCTTGCTAGCCTCTTGCGGCCGCCTCACTGGCAATCAGCGCCGCTTTACGGTCTACCCCCCACCGATACAGATTGAGCACGCCTGACTCCCTGATGACCCGGTGGCAAGGCACTAGACAGGCCACTTCGTTACTCGCAACGGCGCTGGCGACTGCCCGTGCTGCAGTAGGTCGACCAATACGGCCCGCAAGCTGCTGGTAGCTGACCAAGGTGCCCGGAGCAATTCTCATAAGCGCTTCCCAGACTTGCAAGCGAAACGGTGTACCTTTGAGCAGCACCTGTACGCTGCGGACCGCTGGCTCATCGGAGGCAGCTGAGGGAAAAAGTTGCTCAAAATCAGACCTTGCCCGCTCCTCGCTTGCGATCAGGCTGGCATTTGGCCAGCTCCGCTCTAACTCCGCACATACCGCCGGAAGCTCTGACCACCTGTCAAAAAAACTCAGCTTACAGATGCCTCTTGCCGTTACCGCGATAAAGCAGTAACCGTACGGGGATGAAAAAGCCGCATAGTAGATTACGATACCCGCACCGCCGCTCTTGTACTCGCCGGGGGTGACGCTTTCATGAGTGACCATCAAATCATACAGGCGGCTAGCGCCGCTCAGCCCTGCGGCGTGCGAGGCGTCCATGACAGACGCATGGCGCAATGCAGATTTCGCGTACTCCTTAGTGAGGTACTGCAGAAACTGTTTGGGGGAGATACCCACCCACTCGGAAAAAGTTCTCTGCAGGTGCGATTCACTCACACCCGTAGCCCGAGCAATTTGAGAAAGCGCGGGCTGCTCAGCATGATGCTGATTCAGATAGCTTATTGCGCTTGCGATTTGCTGGTAGCGCCTGTGCTCGCTCAACTTTTTTGGTTTTTTTATTTGATGCATAAGCAGCGATTGTCGCTGCAAAGGGAAACGAGAGCGACCCGAATCTTGCTCAAAAGCCCATTATTTCGAGGAAGCGCCAAAAAAGGTACTCAGAGATTATGGGCGCTGCGCTACCGACTTCGTCAGACAAAAAACGAACCAGCGGCAGGTATTTTATGCACGCTCGATTCAATTGGCCCGCTTTCTAAAGACAAGAGTCATGCGGTCTGATTCACCGATAGCCTGCGCTTGCTGCTTACTGCTTTCGCTCTCATGTCCGCGCAACGAGGGCGGCAAGCGCCAAACATAATCCCCAGCTTCGGGGCGGTCGAGCGGGTTGGCATTGATGGAGGACTCAGCAAACAGCTCAAAGCCTGCCTCTTCGAACATAGCAATGACCGCAGACCGCTTCAAGTACCCGTTTTGTCCAGCTGCCCAGTTATCGTCAGCATTTTCAGGGGCTCGATGTTGCACAACGCCAACCGTACCATCAGGCTTTAGCCACCGATGTATTTGCGCGAGCGCGGCTGTTCTTGTTCCCGCCTTTGCCTCAAAGCGATTGAGATTGTGCAGCGCCCTGATCATCACGATGCGATCAAAATGTTGATCCCAGGAATCTGGCGCCCGACCGAAGGATGCGCCCTGGCCGGTAACGCCAACACCTCCGCTCTGCGTCAGAAAATCTTGCCATTCAGCCATCTGCTTCTTGACCGCTGCAATGCGTTCATCGCTGAAAAACCCGAACATGGGCAGCATTTCGTGCGCATACATGACACCGTGCAACTCCCCGCCGTCACTGAGATAGGGCGCTAGCACTCGGGTATACCACCCGCTACCGGGCAAAACCTCCAGCACTTTCATGTCGCTCTCAACTTCAAAGAAGTCCAGCGTCTCCTGAGGATTCCGCGCCCCATCACGTGCACGGTCATCTTCAGATCTCGCCGCGACTGCCAAGGCCAACTTATCGGAATCAATCGATGGGTCACTCGTTACGTCAACAACGCCGCCACCAGCTGTGCAACCCACCGCGCCGAGCAGCCCGAAAACTATCATTGCGCGCAAAAAGCTCGACGATGCTCCATGTGCAAAACCAAAGACTCTAATCATAGTGAACCTCAATAGCGCTTTTAGGGGAACCAGTGAGCTTAATATCAACCGTCTGTGATCGCGCCGACGGATGCCGATCCAACAGCCGCCGCATACTTGGCGAGAACGCCTTTTTTGTACTTGGGCCTGGGAGCCTTCCAGGCTTTTTTCCTTGCCGCTAGTTCGCTCTTGGAAATATGGAGCTGCAGCTGTCGGGTTTTCGCATTGATAGAAATACGGTCGCCGTTCTTGACCAGCCCGATCGGGCCGCCAACCGCCGCCTCGGGCGTAATGTGGCCAACAACAAAACCATGTGTACCTCCAGAGAACCGGCCATCAGTAATGAGTGCCACGTCGTCTCCAAGACCCTGCCCCATAATTGCTCCCGTATGAGAAAGCATTTCCTGCATGCCGGGACCACCGACAGGACCCTCGTTGCGAATGACCACTACATCACCCTTCTTGATTTTTTGATCAAGGATGGCTTTGAGCGCCGAATCAGAGGAGTTGAAAACCCGGGCTTTGCCGTCAAAGCTCAGACCCTCGTGCCCGGAGATTTTGGCCACCGCGCCCTCGGGAGCAAGGTTGCCCTTGAGAATAACAAGGTGGCTGTCTTTCTTGATGGGGTTATCCAATGCTCGAATAATTTCCTGCTGCTTTGGATAAGGCTTAACCCTTGCCAGATTCTCGGCAACCGTTTTTCCGGTTACCGTTAAGCAGTCGCCGTGCAAGAGCCCCGCGTCGAGCAGTAACTTCATCAGTGGCTGAATACCACCGATGGCAATCAAGTCCGCCATGCTGTGCCGACCGCTCGGCTTGAGATCGGCGAGCATCGGTACGCGCTTGCCGATGCGCGTGAAGTCATCGAGCTTGAGCTTCACGCCCATGGAATGTGCCATCGCAAGTAAATGCAGCACGAGATTCGTCGAGCCTCCAAGCGCTATTGCCACGGTCATGGCGTTCTCAAACGCCTTTTTCGTCATAATTTGATCTGGCGTGATGCCGCGCTTAACCAGGTTCATCAGCGCTTTGCCCGCGCGCTGGCAATCCAGCTCTTTGTTCTTTGAAATTGCAGCCTGCGCGGAGCTATCGGGGAGGCTCATGCCCATCGCTTCGATGGCAGATGCCATAGTGTTAGCTGTGTACATGCCGCCACAGGAACCTGGGCCGGGGATCGCACGCTCTTCGATTGCCTTGAGCTCTCGCAACGGAATTTTGTCGTTAGCCTGCGCGCCTATCGCTTCAAATACCGAAACAACATCAAGCTGCTTTCCATCGTGCTCGCCCGGCAGAATGGTGCCCCCATAAACAAATATCGCCGGTCGATTGAGTCGCGCTATCGCGATCATGCATCCGGGCATATTTTTATCACAACCGCCGATAGCGATTAGACCGTCATAACCCTGACAGGCAATGACTGTCTCTATAGAATCCGCGATCACCTCACGCGACACCAACGAGTACTTCATATTTTCAGTACCCATTGAAATACCATCAGAGATAGTGATGGTATTGAATAAGATAGCCTTGCCGCCGGAACTATCGACGCCGTTAATCGCATGTTCGGCGAGCCCATTAATATGCATATTGCAAGGTGTTACCTGTGATCCCGTCGACGCCACTCCAATATGTGGCTTTCTGAAATCTTTATCCTTAAAGCCCAGCGGGCGCAACATCGCCCGACTGGCGGCGCGATCATTGCCGTCAACGATTCTGGAGGAGTGCTTCCGCTGCTCGTTGAGCGGTATATTTTTGGAGGTCATATTGAGTTGTATCCTGAATGCATTGAGCACTTATCTAATCGATAAGTGACTACGAATTAGAACATATGTGCAGCGCAAAGATGCATTGAATTTTACACGAGGACAGACTCGGGCAAATGCACGCTGATCAACCGGCCGAACTGGCAAACAGTAGCAGGCACGAAAAAGGCCCCTTGTGGGGCCTTATAAGCAAAGCTGGAAATGGGAGACGAAATCTAGGCCTTGAGGCAGCTATCTATTTTGGCGCCACGCGCGATCAATCTTGCACGGCGCCCGCCTTCGGCCTTAACGTAATTCGCCCAGTTGGACGCGCTACGCTCGGTTTTTTCAAACTCAGCAGCGCGCGCAAAGGATCGTTCCGCATCGCTATAGCAGTGCAGCGCAGCTTCCGCGGTTCCCTTGTTCATCCAGGTTAAATCTTCTCGCTTCAGGCCACCTTTGGCCAGCGCCTTTTCCGCCGCCTCAAGTGCCTTCTCATTCTCATTGATATTTAGATAGACCCCCGCAAGTCGAGACCACACATTGCCATCATCCGACATTGCCGCGGCCTCTTCGAGGATAGGTGATGCACGGCCAAATTCCTGTGATCGCTGCCAGGCGGAACCGAGCACTTCCAGATTCTTTTGCGAGCGCGAGATCAGTCCCGACTCCATACCCTTCTCGATCAGATAAGCTGCGCGAAATGGCGTATCAAACGCCATGTAGCGATAGGCCAGTGCCATTAGCTGTTTTTCTTTATCCAGGCCATCCTGCATGTAGGTAACTTCTAGCCCCAGCAGCTCGTTGCGCTCGTCTTCAAGTGCGGCAAACATTGCCGTGAGCTGCTTCCAGTATTTATTTTTGGGGTAGTAGGTGAGCAGGGTATGACTAATGCCGACCGCTTTGCGATACTCTTCGCGCTCGTAGTGGAGAACCCACAGAAAGCTCAACCAACCTTCCTTCGGAACAGACTGCAGCTCCTTACTCTCGGCCATAACTTCCTGCATTAGGTCGAGCGAGCGATCCTTTTTTTCCAGGTTGTAGTAGGCCTTCGCAAGCAGCACCTTACCACCGCGATCCGGCGTCTCGACCTCGGTTAGCCAGATTTCCAGCTGATCCGCTGCATCCTGGTAGCGCTCTTGCATGAACATCAGTTGAGACATGTTGTAGCGGACTCTGACACGCTTATCAGGATCAGCTTCCGGCTCCTCAACCACCAGTTTGTAGGCTTCTATCGCCTCGGTAACCTTGTCCTGCTGAAACAGCGCAACGCCAATCCAGTTGTTGACCTCGGAATGTTCAAAACCTTTTTTGCAGGCTCTGCGCATCGCCTGCCTTGCCGCCATTTCAGCTTCAGGCCAACTCTCAGTTTCGAAAAACTCCTGAACTTTTTGCAGCCTTGCACCACATTCAGGGCTTGGCGTGCGTCGGCGACGCGTCGCAAAGTCTTTGTACTGCAACTTGTCTTCAGCACTCTCTGCTTTCTCCTCGGCAGGCTTCTCGTCCTGTGCAATAGCCTGATGTGAGGCGGCAGCAGCAAAAAGCAGACACAGCAAAAATAACCCGTGCAGAAGAAAATCGGATCTACGGAAGCGTCTCTGGAATTGAGAATCTGTCATAGAACTGCGCCTCTAACCCTCTCGCAAAACACCAAACTACTTGCCAAAGCCGGCAAAGGTAAACTTGTATTTGACGCCAGGGACTTCGACAGGCTCCCCATCGACATACTTGGCGTTGTAACGCAACTTCTGGGCGGCCTTGACCGCAGACTTACCAAAGCCAAAATTTTCCGGAAATTCCTCGAGCATAACTATGTCCTTGGTCGTTCCCAAGGTTGTGATCGTCACCTGAACTACCGCATAGCCGGCCTTACCCTGTCGTTCTGCGCGAGGCGGATAGCGTGGCGTCGGCACAAAAACCGGAATCGCATCACTGTCGGTGCTCACGCCAACTGCCGTATCGATATTCACTTCGGCTTTGGCAACACCGCTGGAGATATTCAAGCCCGAGTCACCGGAATCAATATCGATGTCAATCATCTCCTGATCGGGCGGCGGCTCATCCAGGATATCCTCGAGTTCCGGCAGGTCATCATCGATTTTCGCTTCGATCTCCACTTTGGGCATGGTGAAGTCAGCAATCTTGGTACTGCCCTTCTTGTCGATTTCGACTTCACCCATCTCAATTAACAAACTCATGACAATAAACAGCACGAAAGCGATTACCGCCCCCAGAGCTAAACTGCCACCTAATCGAAAAGCCTGCATAACTTTAGTTCGTTAGTTTAGTGATAAGTTCGTTTATCGATACGCCGTTATGAAGCTAGAGCGGATCGGTTGAAATATGGATATCGACGACGCCCGCCTGCTTGGCAGCGTCATAAACCTTCGCATAGAACTCCGCATTGGAGTTTTTGTGCTGCTGGATGACGACAGCACCCAATGGATTATCGGTGTGCAAACGTTCGATTTTTGCCTTCAGTGTGCGCTCGTCTATTTTCTTTCTGTCGAGATAGATCTCATTGCGCTCATTGATCGCGATCAAGATGCTTTGGTTTTTTACATCGTCGCGCACGAGCGTGCTTGGCCGATCAACATTGATGCCCGGTTCCTTGATAAAAACGGCCGTTACAATAAAAAAGATCAGCATGATGAATACGACGTCCAACATCGGCGTCAAATCAATCTCACCACCTTCTTCCTGGGCCTTACTGGCCGCACCTCTTGGCATCGCTAAGTTACCTTGTTCTGTTTCAACCAGGGCTCTTCTTAGACCACTGGATCATCGCCAGACGTCAGGCGATCTTCTATCAGCGCGCACTCGCGCTCAACAATCCGCTGCAGGTATGCCTGCGCAAAAACGCCAGACAGCGCCGCTACCATTCCGGCCATGGTGGGCACAGTAGCCCTCGAAACACCGCCGGCCATAGACTTGGGATCGCCGCCGCCAGTAATCGCCATAATGTGGAAAACCAGAATCATGCCTGTAACAGTACCGAGCAGACCAAGCATCGGCGCTAGCGCGACCAGCGTTTTTATCAACCCCATATTGCGGGTGATCTTCATCACTGTTTCAGAGATCAGGGCCTCACGAATCTTTCGTGCTCCCCAGCTTCTCTTGTCATCGCGCTCTTCCCAGTACTTCACAACGGCACGCACTTCTTCTTTGAGTACCGAGTTGAAGAAAAAGATCCGCTCAAATATCAAAGTCCACATAACAAATAGCAGCGCACCGATCAAAAGGAGTACAGGACCTCCCATGTCGACGAAGCCAAGAACCATCTCTATTGCGTCATTGATGTAATTCATGCAACTTCCTGCGCGCTATCGATACTGCGAGACAAAGGCATTAATGGTTCTCGGCGTTGCGGGCAATAATGCCTGCTGCCTGTTCTTCAAGGATCTGGATGATGCGCTTGGCTCGACCGTTAACGATGGTGTGTGCGAGCAGCGTTGGAATCGCCACAACCAGACCTAAAACGGTGGTGACAAGCGCGCTCGAAATACCGCCTGCCATCGTTTTCGGATCACCCGCACCAAAGATCGTGATCGCCTGGAACGTGATAATCATACCGGTAACCGTACCGAGCAGACCCAGAAGCGGCGCCACTGCAGAAATGATCTTGATCAGTGTCAGCGAATTCTCAATGCTTGGTATCTCTTTAAGTACCGCTTCGTTCAGCTTCAGCTCTAGAGTCTCGTTGTCCATATTCGGGCTTTCCTCATGCACCGCGAGAACCCTTCCAAGCGGATTGTCAGTGCTGGCAGTACTGGACTTAAGCTGGGAATTAACCTTGGCACCCACAAACATCAGGACGAAGAAACGCCACAGAGCGATTAGCATACCCACCACGCCGACAGCGGTGATCACGTATCCCACTAAGCGGCCCTGATGCCAGCGATCGACCAGCGATGGGGTATCAATAAATGCATTGAGCAACGAACCACCTGAGGGGCCGGTTGGATCTGCGCCAAAACGATGCGCGCCGTCGCTAGCATTAGCTAGCTCCTGGGCCCAGGCCACAAACTTACCCTGCGGCTGCTTAGGCAATTCACTCAGCGCTGCAGTTCCATCAGCCTGCGCCTCGTACTTAAGGTAGTTGCCCTCTTGAGTCACCATGTTAAATGAACCGACTCGAACGACGGAGCCAGACACTGGATCACCCGCAGCGCTTGAGTACTCGGTGTCAAAGCTGACTATACGACCAGATTCTGCAATTTCACGCTGGAATTCAAACCAAAGCTGCTCGATCTCTTCAATCTCGGGCAGGCTAACCCCTTTGAGTTTATCGATCAGGCCGGTGAGAAACTCCTGCCTATTCGGGTACTGCACGCTGACGAGTGAAACATCAACCGTGTCACGCAAGTCACCCGCCGCCGAGTTGATATGTCCGAAAAGTTCTTCGAGCTCGCCCTTGGCAACTTTGAGAGCCTGACGCTTCTCTTTGAGCTTTTCTTTATTGGCCTGAAATTCAAGCTCCAAACGCTCAGCCCGCGCTTTCTCCTGATTGCGAATATCGGTCGCGCTAGCGATCGCTTCGACCTGCGCTTCTTTATTGGCAATAAATTTAGCTTCACGCTCTTTAGCCAGGCGATCTTCACGCACCATGCCACGCTGAACAAGCTCTAGCAGGTCTTCCAGAGTTCTAGCGCCATCCTGCGCATGCGCTGGTGCCGTGACACCAACAGATAAGATGCCGGTAAAAAGAAGCGCCAGAGACGTTTTTAGGATAAATATCGACTTCATTTGGCAACCTCCGGGGCCTCAATGGGCAATTGCAAGATATCTTTTACAGCCTGATTGCGAGCGATTCGAATACCTGTGTTGATATTGTCGCCCCACTCCCCGACATCCAGCGCTTCCCACTGGCGCGTGTCGTTGTTCCAACGACCCACTTCTTCTCCGTTCTCTGTTTTGTAGAGCAGTGCAATTCTGCCAACCCTGAAAACATCGACCGCACGTTTCTGTCCGTCGCCATTAAAATCAATCGATGCCTTGTAGGCTTCGATTTTTCTGCCGTACTCGTTTTCTATCTTGTAGGCCTCTAGCACCTGACGAAAATTCTCGCCCACCGCCTGGTTGCCTTTACCCAATCCTGCACGGATGCCGGCAATTCGATCCCTGCGCTCCTCGATAAGGAATGGCACGTCCAGCTCGACGAAATTTTCCAAACCGTCGATCATCTTTTGTAGCAGCAGCGGGATTTGCGTAGATACCCCGGCCACACCAACGATTGATTTATCGATCTCGGCCATCTCGTTGATCTGGTCCTGAATCTTGGTCTGCACCTGCGCGTTGTTAACTCGCAGCGCCTCGATTTCCTTGTTCAGCGCTTTGTACTGCTGAATAAGATCGACCGTCTCATCGGCGAGCGAATCAACTAGAACCTGAGATTCCTGTGCGGCGATCAGGCGGGCGTTACTGACTGCCAGCACATCCACGACCTGATCTGCATAGAGCGGGGAAAAGCTGCAAGCTGCAAGCGGAACTACACTTAGCCGCAATGCGCCCTTGAGTTTTTGCTTCGTTTTCTTGGGTATCTTCATGAGGTTCTAGAGCCGTTTTGATTCAAATTAACGTGTTCGAATTGGTTGCTTTAAATTAGTTGCAGTAGCTTGGTTGCTTTAGTTTTGCTGTAGTTTTAATGTTAGCTGCTTGCCTTAAAGTTCAGTCATCTATATTCCGACGCCACCGGCCGGGACAATCGACTGGGTTCAGCGATCTTTGGAGCCTTTTAAACCAAAGTATTTACCCGAGCTGCGCTGTCTCGCGGCGAGCCAGCATTTTCAGGCGGCAGATTCCCGCGAACTCTAATCACCCCGCTGCCACTCATGGCTTTCACGGGGCACTCACAGACTCCATGACACTCACAGATTCCATGAAAAGAAGCGGACGATCCGGCCAGAGCGATAAACTGTTTTTATCAAATTGAGTTTTGGGGCACGAATCATCAACCAGTGCTTTTCTAATCACCAGCAGGCGCTTGCCTCACACGATCAGACAGCAATTTTCGCACCCAGTTACGAGTTATGCGCCCCCGCACCCCGTTCGTCGCACAATAATCAATTCCTTAACAATTAGCAACACCGAAGGGACAAGTCATCCACCACCCAAAAGTTATGCAACGAAGGCGTGTTATGTGCTTAAGGCGCACGCCTGCAAAGAGAAAATAGCGCAAACATTAACCAGTCCCATAAGCCCAATCCCAATGCCAGGCTTTCACTAAACCGCGACGGGCGCCGCGATATGCGCGTCAGGGTGATAATCAACCAGCGTGAAGTCGTCGAACGTGAATGCAAACAGGTCTTTCACCGCGGGGTTTAGCTTCATGCTGGGCAGCGACTTGGGTTGGCGCTGCAATTGCAGGCGAACCTGGTCCAGATGGTTGATATAGAGGTGTGCGTCACCCAGCGTATGGACAAAATCGCCCGGCTCGAGCTCCAGCACTTGTGCAATCATCATGGTTAACAGCGCATAGGAAGCGATATTAAAAGGCACACCCAGAAAAATGTCTGCGCTACGCTGATACAACTGACAGGATAACTTGCCATCCGCGACATAAAATTGAAACAGTGCATGGCAGGGTGGCAGAGCCATATTGTCGACATCGGCGACGTTCCAGGCACTGACTATATGCCTGCGAGAATCTGGCGTCTCTCTGAGACCCTGAAGCAATCTTGAAATCTGGTCGATTTGCTCCCCGGATGCGCTGGGCCATGACCGCCACTGGTGGCCATAGACCGGTCCGAGATTACCCGCCTCATCAGCCCACTCGTCCCAGATTGAGACCCCATTCTGCTTGAGATAGGCGATATTGGTATCGCCAGTGAGGAACCAGAGCAGCTCATGGATGATCGATTTTAGGTGAAGCTTCTTGGTTGTGAGGCAAGGGAATCCCTGCCCAAGATCGAAGCGCATCTGGTAGCCAAAAACACTCAGCGTGCCTGTGCCTGTTCGGTCAGACTTTTCCTGACCGTGCTCAAGCACATGACGCATTAAATCTAGATATTGCTGCATCTTATATTGAGAACGTTGTGTTGGATTACTTCTTCTTTTTTTTGCGGCGAGTCCCGCGCTTTGCGGGCTTCACGCGAGCTTTCGCAGTAGGACTCCCCGCCGAAGCTTTGACACCGGGGTTTTCCGGGCTTGTGCCCAAGTCCTGGCTGGTGCCAGCGTTGCGATAAGCCAGAACGACCATGATAACACCGGCGACGATCATTGGCATCGACAACAGCTGGCCACGCGTCACTAGATCGAACGCCAGAGTCGCATCGGGCTCGCGAAAAAATTCAACCACAAATCGAGCCGTTCCATACACCGCCAGGAAAACGCCGGTTATTGACCAGGCCGGCCGCGGTCGACGGGCAAACCAGTACACAATCGCAAAGAGCAGAACCCCTTCCAGAAAAGCCTGATAGAGCTGTGAAGGGTGGCGCGTCAAGCCCTGCGGATCAGTTGGAAAAACCATAGCCCAAGGCACATCGGACTGACGCCCATAGAGCTCCGCATTAATAAAATTGGCTAGCCTGCCCAAACCCAGACCGATTGGCGCAAGAGGCGCGACAAAGTCGGCAAGCGCACCTAAAGGCACCGAGAGCGCACGCGCGTACAGGATGAGGGCAAAAAATACGCCCAGCAAGCCACCGTGAAAGGCCATGCCGCCTTCCCAGATCCGAAACAGCCACAGTGGGTCTGCCGCGAAGCGCTCGAAGCCGTAAAAGAAAACATACCCAAGCCTTCCACCAAGCACAGCACCAAGCGCGCCATAAAAGATGAGGTCTTCGACCTGACCGGCCTGCAAAGGTGCCCATGGCTTCCTGCACTGCCGCTTGCCAAGCCAGAATGCCGCAAGAAAACCCAGTAAATACATCATGCCGTACCAGCGAACGGCGACTGGCCCAATCGAAAATATCACTGGATCGATGCTTGGGTACTGAATCATGATCGGGGAATTGTTCGGCTCGTGGTTTAGCGCAGCAAAATCTAGAGGTCTGCGCCCCTCAAAGCAGGGTGTAGAGCCTTAGTAGCGATGACAGCAGAGTGTAACTGGCAACCGTGAACAGTAACAGCGCGAAAAGTCGCGAAAGTAATTGCGGGGAGAAAAACGCGGCCAATCTGGCGCCTAGAAAAGCTGCCGGCACGCTGGTCGCGACGATCGCAAAGAAAGCCGGTAGATAAACGAAGCCCCAGTTCACTCCAATCGGCACCTCGACTCCGCCAGTTTGCCCGAACCACCAATAGGAAAGCGCGCCAAACGCGGCGATCGGCAGACCACAGGCCGCCGATGTTCCCACCGCTTCGTGTACCGCGCGGTTGCAGTACTTCAGCCAGGGCACGGTCAGCGACCCACCACCAATACCAACAAATGACGATACCGCGCCGATGGTGACACCGACACCTCTAATACCAGCCGTGCCCGGCAGCCCACCACGCGAAACTGGAAGCCATGCAAAACCCATCTGTAAGGCGACGAACGCGAAAAATAAACCAATGAAAGGGGCGAGCCAAAGCGACGAAAACTGACTGGCTATCCAGCTACCTAAGGTCACACCAATCGCAAGAGGCAGAGCCAGTGCGCGCCACAGCGGCCAGTTGACATTGCCCTGCCGGTGATGCCCCCAAAGGGAACCCAGCGATGTGAATACGATGGTTGCAAAAGAAGTACCAACGGCCAGATGCGCCAGCGTTTTCTCATCAAATTCGAGATAACGAAAGGCGAACATCAGCAAAGGCACAAGTACTGCACCGCCGCCAACGCCGAAAAGCCCGGCGAGAAACCCTGCCAGCAACCCTATCCCGAGAAAAAAGAATACCCACTCCATGGTTACTTCACAGAAAATGCCAGATAACTACCTGTCACCGACAAAGATAATTTGCGACTAGGCACTGCGCTTACGAACCGGCTCGCGAAACAGTCGAGTGATCCCTTTCTTATTCAGTACATCCTCAATCGCCGCGTGAATAGCGCCCACCTCATCCATTTTGAGCACGCGCTTCAATAGCTGTCGAGCCTCCTCGCTAGTTGCTGAGCGAATGATCGACTTCACCTTGGGTAAATTGGTCGCTGTCATCGAGAGCGCATCGTATCCCATAGCTAGCAGCAGCAGCGCTGCGCCCGGGTCGCCCGCCATTTCGCCACAGATCGAGACCGGCTTGCCAGCCTTTCTAGCGACCCTCGCTACGGAGTACAGCGCTGCGAGCACAGCGGGATTGAAAGCCGAATAAAGCTGCGAAACACTGGGGTTGTTACGGTCGACGGCAAGAATGTACTGCGTGAGGTCGTTACTGCCCACTGAAAAGAAGTCTGCGTAGTCGCAGAAACTCGCGACAAGATGCACCGCGGAGGGTACTTCAATCATCACCCCAATCGGAGGTAGCGGCGCGTCAACACCCTCGGCCAAAAGCTCGGCATGCGCACGCTCTATGAGTTTGCGCGCCTCCCGCAATTCGCCGACCGTCGTGATCATCGGCAACATAATGCTGAGATTTTCCAGCCCCTCGCTAGCCTTGATCATGGCTCGGACCTGAGGCAGAAAAATTTCCGGATGATCCAGCGTCAGCCTGATTCCACGCCAGCCAAGAAAAGGGTTGTCCTCTTCGACCGGAAAATAGGGCAGCGGTTTGTCGCCACCGATATCCAGCGTGCGCATTGTGACTGGCATCCCCTTGAACGATTCAAGGTGCATACGGTAAACGACGCGCTGCTCTTCCTCTGACGGAAACCGGTCGCGCGCGAGGAAAGGAACTTCAGTACGGTAGAGGCCAACGCCTTCAGCACCGCGCTCCTGCGAGCGCGTTACATCTGATGCCAGTCCGGTGTTTACCCAGAGCTTAACCCCGACACCGTCAATCGTCTCGCAGCGTAAATCCTTAAGCGCCTCTAGCCCACGCGAAACCAGCTTCTCCTCTTCTCGGATATCCTCATAGGCTGCACGAACATCCAGAGTTGGATTGAAAATAACGGTTCCCGAGTAACCATCAACGATTAACTCACTACCCTCGATCTGGGTAAACGGCACCTCAACGGCTCCCATGACCGTGGGGATACCCATACTCCTTGCAAGAATCGCCACATGGGAGTTACCGGAGCCTCTGACAGAAACCAGACCCGCAAGCTTATTGCGAGGGACTTCTGCAAGCACAGAAGCTGTGAGCTCGTTGCCAACGAGAATCGCATCATCAGGATAAATCATCGGCTCCCGACTGGCCTGCTGCAAATACTCTAAAAGCCGGCAACCTAAATCCTTGATATCAACCGCGCGCTCACGCATGTAACTGTTGTCTACCAACTCAAATGCCTGCAAGTGCGCACGCACAACTCGGGCGACTGCACCCTGCGCCCACTCACCCGACTGGATAACTTCCTCGATCTCGGCTGGAAGCGCATGCTTGTCCAGCATGCGTGCGTACACATCAAACAGCGCGAGCTCTTCGGCGGGCAAGGTATCTGCCATCTGTTCGCTGAGGCTCTTAACATCGCTACGCACGCGCATCACACAGGCGCGAAAGAAAACCAGCTCCTCGTATATATCCCTGCTTCGTCTACTTGGCACACCGTCGAGATCAGCGGGCGCAGAAACCACTACAGCCTTACCGATGGCAACGCCAGCCGCTCCAGCGATGCCGCGGAACTCAGCAGAGATACCGCCGCGCTCGCCGGCCAGATGTAAACGGCCGGTCGCTTGCGCATGCGCGATGACACTGGCCAGCTGCGCCGACATGGTTAACAGGAAGGCTTCTTCGCTCTCGTCGAAACGGCGCGTATCGGTTTGCTGTACAACGAGCACGCCCAGCACAACCTTGTGGTGAACGATAGGAACACCTAGAAAGGAGTTAAAGTCTTCCTCGCCAATATCTTCTAAAAAAAGGAAATCCGGATGGTCATGCGCGTTACTGGTGTTAATCACCTCCTCGCGCTGCGCAACCTGACCAACGAGCCCCTTGCCGAATGCAATCCCGATGCTGCCGACCATCTGCGCATTAAGGCCAACCGTGGCCTGAAACACGAGCTGCTTGCTCATGTGATCCGCCATGTAAACGGTACACACGTCGGTATCCATCACCCCGCGCACCATGGTCACGATAATATCCAGCGCCGACTGCAAATCAGGCGCAGCATTAACTCGTTGGACTATGTTGCTTAGTGATTGAAGAATGCTCATACCGATGATTCGATTGCCTGGATTTCTCTAAGCATCATCGAGAAAGCGAGCGACACTGCTCGACGTGCTTGCGCGAAAGTTCAAACAACATACGCCGATAGACCCAGCGCTTGAACTCTACAATATGCGATACAGGATACCAGTAACTTACCCAGCGCCAGTCATCAAACTCAGGACTACCATCTGCATCGAGAACAACAGCCGTATCGGGTGAACGCAGGTGTAACAAAAACCATTTTTGCTTTTGTCCTATGCAGGTAATACCGCCATCCGCAGGCTCTCTGACCATTTTTTCAGGCAGGCGATAGCGCAGCCAGCTCTTGGTTTGACCCCAGAGCTCGACATCGCCAGCGTGCAGCCCAACCTCTTCCTCCAGCTCCCGGTACATCGCCGCCTCCGGCGTCTCACCCTGCTGAATACCACCCTGTGGAAACTGCCAGCCGCCCTGGCGAACGCGACGCGCCCAAAGCACATCACCATTACCGTTGACTATGACGATTCCAACGTTGAGCCTGTAACCATCTGAATCGAGCAATGGACTCTCCTGTCAAAAACTCTTGCTAAACACGAAAAAATCTAGCTGAAACGGCAATCACTATAACACACCACACATTGTCAAATTGCGGCAGAGCCCATGAAAAGGCAGCTCTGATTTGCAGGCAGACAGCGAGGGACTATGCTGCAAGACCTGCCATTAATGCCGTGTATTGGCGCCAAGGCTTCGATGATTATCGTTTAAACTGCCCGTCCGTACCAAATTGCCATCTGCCTCTCGGCAGCGAGCAAAGCAACTCACGCTCCCATCAACGCCAGACCATGCAAAACGCAATCAACCCGAAAACACTCGCGCTATTTGATCTCGACAATACATTGATTGCCGGTGATAGCGATCATGCCTGGGGGGAGTTTCTCATTGAGAAGGGGATGGTGGATGCAGAGGAGCACAGGAAACAAAACGATCAGTTCTATGCGGACTACTGTAAGGGCACGCTCGATATTTTTGCTTACCAACGATTTGCGCTGTCCGCTATCGCAGGAAAAAAGCCGGAGGACCTGCAGGAGCTGCACGATGAATATGTACAACGGATGATACAGCCTATGCTGCTCGACAGTGCAAGGGATCTACTTGATGAACATCGCCGCCTGGGCCACTACCTGCTCGTTATCACCGCAACGAATGATTTTGTCGCCCGACCCATCGCAAAAATGTTGGGCGCTGACGACATGATGGGCTGCACCGCCGCCATTGAAAATGGTGTATACACCGGAGACATCGAGGGAATACCCTGTTTTCAAGAGGGCAAAGTGAAACGCCTTGAGCAATGGATTGCCGAGCAGACAACGCCGCCCAGCATGGCTGGCAGCTATTTCTACAGCGACTCCCACAACGACTTACCGTTGCTGAAAAGCGTCGATCATCCGGTTGCGGTAGACGCGGATGAGAAGCTCTCAAGGCACGCTAGCCGGGAAAACTGGAAGCGCATTAGCCTGCGCCAGTAAGCGGTTTATTTCTTGGTATCGACGACCGAGAGATAGCTGCGACGCGAAGTCGTGCCTTCCTTGCGCATAAAATCGAAGAAGTCATCGAAGGGAAGCGGTGGCGAGTAAATGAAGCCCTGTAACTGATCACAGCGCTTGCTGGCCAAAAATTCTCGCTGACTCTCAAGCTCCACTCCCTTCGCGATAATTTGCATCCCAAAATTATGACCCAGCTGAATAATTGCCTTGGCGACACTGGCAGCCGCTTCATCCAGATGTACTCGCGCCGTCGTTTCCTGAGACATTTTGAGCGAAGTGAAAGGAAGCGCGTTGATGTGCGACAGCGCGGTCAACGACTTCCCGAAGTCATCGAGCGAAAACTGTATTCCCTTAGCGTGGAGCAACCTCATTGAATCGGCGATTTCATCCAGCCTCGAGGCGACCTCAGACTCACTTAGCTCGAAATCGATGCGTTCCGGATTGATGTGATACTTCGACAGAATCGACTCGACGACATAGACGAAGTCATTGTCTCGAAACTGGCGCAAGCCGATATTCAGCGAAAACTTGATCGGAGCGACATGCTTTTCATCGAGCTTTTGCATATCGGCGCAAAGTCTATCCAATGCCCAACTACCCAATAGCGATAACAGATCAGACTGCGAAGCCACCGATAGGAAGGCTTCGGGATAGAGCATTCCTCGCTCGGGGTGTTGCCAACGTAACAGAGCCTCGGCGCCTACTACCTTGCCCGTGCGCAAAGAAATCCTTGGCTGGTAATGCAGGCAAAGCTGATCTTCCTGTATTGCCTTGTGCAGGCTGTGCTCGAGCCGACTCTGGGCATCGGCCTCCCTGTTCATCTGCTCTGAGTAAAAGCGGTAGTTAGACCCGGAGCGGGCCTTGGCCTCGTACATCGCAGCATCGGCATGGCGCATCAATGTCGCGGCATCCTGTCCCGCGTCGGGATAAACGGCAATTCCAATACTGCAACCTACCCAAACGACTTGCTCCTTCACTTCGAGCGGCTGGGTGACGACGTCAATTATCTTTTCTGCGCTGACAACTGCATCGTTAATAGAGCCGACCTTTTCGACTAGCACGGTAAACTCGTCACCGCCGATTCTCGCGACAGTATCGGTGCGACGTATGCACTCACTCAAGCGTCTGGCAATCTCGATAACGACCTGGTCACCGACCTCGTGACCATAATTGTCATTGATCGACTTAAAGCCATCGAGATCAACAAAGAACAGGGCAAACGGCTTGTCACCCCGGCTGGAGCGTTGCAAAGCACGATCCAGTCGATCACTGAACAAGGAGCGATTAGGGATCCCGGTGAGCACATCATAATGCGCTAATTTAGTGAGCTCACGCTGTGCCACCCGACGATCAATGGCGTAGCGGATCGCGCGCTCGAGCTGCGCAGCATCCAGATTTTTCATCGTCAGCAAGTCAGAAGCGCCCTGCTTGACCGCCTGCATGGCCAACTGCGAGTCATTGTCGGGTGCGAGACAGATAATTGGCGTCTTGCAATGATGTAAGGCTGCAGCATCCAGCAGCGATCGCGCCTCCTCGGGTGAGGTCGCAAAATCGAGCAGGACCACATCATGCACGGGAGCAAACATGGCCTCCAGTGCGAGAGAGAGGTCTTCGCACCAGGTCAGATCACATTCGATACCCTTAAACTTACCCAGCATGCTTGCCACAGGCAAACAGGCATCGCGGTTCTCATTAACCATGAGAACGCGGACAAATTCATGTGGCGGCGAAACAAAACTCAACGAAACTCACCCTGAGTAAATCGATAACCAAAGCAACGCGATCCGAGATTACCACTGTCTGTTGGGGTAGCGGATGATTTTAGATGGCGAAAAGCAGCGAAGTATCCGACCTCGGCCAGCACCTGCCTGATGTTTTACGAAATTTAATGGGCGTCCGAGCCAACGCGCAGCCTTCACGGCTTGTGTGTCGCAAATTTTTATCGCGATACGCGCTTTGACCGCATCAATTAGCGGCTACATTATGATCAATTTTAGACCAGACTACGATATTCGCCAGTTATTTGGCAGTATTTTGCAGACAGAAATCGAGCCGCTCAAAGCGTGGATTCAATCCGATGCGCTTGGCAGGGGCGCCCGCAATTATTATTAAATTCAGACACTTAATAAATTAACCCACTGACGGGGTAATCGCGCGCTAGTGATTGTTTACAAGCGCTGCAATCCCTATACTGCGCGGCCGCGACAAATCGCGCGAGATCTGCACAGCAGTTCGTGCAAGATCCAATGATTAATTAGAAAGTACACCGGATGAGCCGCGCAAAAAACAATCGCCTGAACCCACAGCAAAAGAGCGCCGTCGTACATATCGATACGCCGCTGTTAGTGCTTGCAGGCGCAGGAAGCGGGAAAACCAGCGTTATCACTCAGAAAATCGCCTGGCTGGTTAACGAAGCGAATTACTCGCCCGCACACATCGCCGCACTGACGTTTACCAACAAAGCTGCGCGGGAAATGCAGGCAAGAGTTAAGGGACTGCTACCCGATTCAGGGCGCTCTCCCAGAATCTGCACGTTTCACCAACTTGGTCTGGGCTTCTTGCACAACCACAGTCAGCTAGCAGGCCGACAACGCGGTTTTTCAATTCTCGATGAAATGGATGCCTCGTCACTGCTCAGAGACATTCTTATCGATGACGGTTCTAATGACGACTCGCTGCTCAAGCTCCTGCAACAGCAGATAAGCCAGTGGAAAAGTGAGTGCATAGCGCCCGAAAAAGTTGCCTCGATCGCCAAATCCAATCAGGAAAAGCGCTGGGCTATCGTTTACGAGCGTTACCAAAGCGCACTCCAGTCCTATAATGCCGTTGATTTCGATGACCTGATTAACCTGCCCGTATCGCTACTCAAAACGAATGAAGAGATTCGCGAGCAGTGGCGTCGACAAGTCCGCTATCTACTGGTCGATGAGTATCAGGATACAAACATCGCGCAATATGAATTCATTAAGCAGCTAGTCGGCGAGCGCTCCTGTCTTTGTGTCGTCGGTGATGATGATCAGTCCATCTACACCTGGCGCGGAGCCAACCCCGAAAACCTCAATCAACTGAGTAAAGATTTTCCCGATCTCAAGGTCATCAAGCTGGAGCAAAACTATCGCTCGACAAACACCATACTCAAATCTGCGAATCAGCTGATCGGTAACAACTCCCACCTGTTTGAGAAAAAACTCTGGAGCGAAAAAGGACTGGGAGACCCCATTGCTGTACAGCAACTCGCTGACGAAGAATCGGAAGTGGAATTCGCCTGTAATCAGATTACGGTGAAAAAGCTCAACTACCGCAGCAACTACAGTGATTTCGCGATTCTGGTACGCAGCAACTTCCAGACTCGGCTACTGGAACTGAAACTACAGCAGCTGCAGATACCCTATCATCTAACAGGTGGCACCAGCTTCTTTGCGCGCCACGAAATCAAGGACATCCTTGCCTACCTCCGTCTCATCGTAAACCCCGACGACGATAGCGCTTTTCTGCGCATCATCAACACCCCGCGCAGAAAAATAGGCGTGCAAACACTCGAGACGCTTGGAAAGTACGCACAGGAGCGTAAAACATCACTGTTTTCCTGCATTGATGAACTGGGGCTGAGCCAGCTGCTCGGCCCAGCGGCGTTAGAGCGACTACAGAGATTCTCTCACTGGCTTGCAAATACCCGGCAACGACTGGAAAAAGACGATGCCATACTCGATGTACTTGGTGAAATGATCGACGACATCGATTATCAGGGCTGGCTGGCGCAAAATGCCAGCAGCCCTGTCATCGCCGACAAACGCATGCAGAACGTAAGGTTCTTATTCGATTCCATACACCGTGAAGCGAGCAAAATAAAAGCTGAGGATGAGATGCTTTCTCACGACGGCGTGCTCGAGCGCGTTATTAATAAGCTCTTGCTGCGCGACTTACTCGACCAGCAATCCGAGGAGGAGGCGAATAACAAGGTGCAGATTATGACTCTACATGCGGCCAAAGGCCTGGAGTTCCCGCATGTTCTCATCATAGGCTTCGAAGAAAATATTCTTCCGCACAAGAACAGTATCGAGAACGACAACATCGAAGAAGAAAGAAGACTCGCCTACGTAGGGATCACAAGAGCACAGCGAACGCTAACGCTCACCATGGCCAAAAATCGCAAACAGTTTGGCGAGTCCATTAGCTGTAAGCCGAGCAGATTCCTTGCAGAGCTACCCGACGAACTTATCAGAAAGACCGGCTTCGATTCCGCAACGAGCGTTGAAGATAACCAGGCTCAAGGTGCCGAGACCCTGGCTAACCTGCGCGCCTTGTTCGACTAGGTCGACAGCTCCGGCGTCAAGCGATTCCCCACTCCATTTAACGTTAGCGCCAGCTTCGCAGACGACCACCCATAAAAAAAGCCCGCTTGTCGCGGGCTTCTTTGACATGCATCCTACTCATACATCTAAAAGACGCCCTGAAGGAATCTACAGTCCCTCGATCATGTGATCCACTGCGACTTGAATTTCTTCGTCGCTACAGTTACCGCAAAGTCCTTTCGCTGGCATTGCACCAATGCCATTGATCGAGTTGCTGTACAGCGTATCCAATCCTTTACCAAGTCTGGGCGCCCAGTCTGCTGCATCCCGAAACTTCGGCGCACCCGCAGCACCCGATGCATGACAGGCAAGACAGAATGTGTTGTAGACCTCTTCTCCCGATCGGGGCCCCGCAGCAGCAACCTGTAACGCAGCTGCACACTCTTCGCCTTGTAGACAAACTGTACCAACCGGTGCCAGACGCTCAGCGATCGCATCCTCGTAACCCGCCGATACATTTCCGGCTAACACAAGGGGAAGCACCATCGCCATCAATCCCATTACTTTTCTGACCATCTCTACAATCCTCATTAACTTCTCAACCCGCGATAGATACATCTATCTGTCGCTATGCCGTGTATATCTACGGCTCTCGAGCCCGCCGGGCTCAGCAGCGCAGCATTTTACAGGGATCGACCGCTCGATCCCTTACTTTAGACGGTGAAAAAGTAGTTTTTCACCCGGAACGGCACATTTCGGTGCGCGCAACCTACCCTTCTCTGCAAGCATTAACGGAACAGTTTATGCACAAAATTTGCTCAAACGGTAAATCTGCCATTATCAGGCTGCTCTAGCTCAAGGGCAAAGCTAGCCTTCATCCTCTCGCAATGCCTGCCGATAGGACTCGATAAACTCCTCGAGCGCGGCAGAAGCGCGCTCTCGCCCTGAATCTGCCTCGCTCACACCCGAATCTATCGCCTTATCAAGCTCCAACACGAACGCTGCCATCGATTCACCCAACTGCGATGGCGTCAATGCCTGCGCGCCGTTGGGCTCTGGTGACTCGGCTTCATCTCCTGTCATGGCGCGCTGAAAACCCTCGCCGACCTCTGCGGCAATATCGCCAATGCCCTGCACCACATTGCCAAGTGCTTTGCCAGCGGAATTCAACGCTCCGCCGTCTCCATTGGCGCTTTCACTATTGGCGCTTTCACTGCTCTGATCACTGGCAACTGTCTCTGTTGCGTTTGCCTTCGGCTTCTCAGCCTCCGCGGTCGATGGTTCTACCTCTGCCGTTGCCTCATCCTCAATCAGCGCAGCGTCAAATCCTTGCTTGAGCTCTGCAGCCATATCGCCCAGTTCTCGCGTCACCGCACCCACCGTCTCGCCTGTTTTACTCGCCAGACCTGTCAACAGACTCTGGTTTTCACCCTCTGTCACGCTTTCATCCTGCGAGCCTGTTTGAGGCGACTCACCGCTCTCACCGCCAAGGCTGGCCTTGAGCTCAGCACCGGCCTGCTCTAACTGCGAACCAACATCGCTCAGACCGTCTTTTGCCTCACTGACCCAGCCTCCAACAGCTGCACCCAGTTGCGAAGCCGCTGACGGTTCTGTCGATGTGTCAAGTTCGCCCGCCTCAGGCTGACCGACTGCAGTCAAATCCGGCAATGCTTTTTCGGCTTGTAAGGATTCAAAATCTGCGTTGGTTTCTGCGATAGCCTCAAGCGTTTCAGAGGCACGCTGATTGTCCTCCGACAGTGCCACTTGAACGGCGGATTCCTCGTTCAGCTCGGCTTGCACTGGCTTCTGACCTACCTGATCGAAGAGAAACAGCAAACCGGCGATCGCAGCCAGAATGGGCATGGACTCCTGATGCGTTAAACCGTGGACTTCGACACTCGCCACGGACAGCAAGTATGCCAGCCATAACAGAGTTAGCAGAAGACCCAACGCGCCAAGCCAAGTGTGAAGTACAAGGAATATCGGCATGAATACCGTCGCTGCGGCGCCAATTAAAAAACTCGCAGTAAACGATCGACCAGACCCGTAGCGACTCCACAAAAAGTATAGCGCCGGCGTAGCAAGCAAGAGCCACAGGCCGATAGTCCACAAAGCACTTCCGAGGCCTGCAAAGAATGCCGCAAAAAAGCCTCCCTCGCTAAAAAACACATTCAGTACTGCAGAGAGCACAGCCATTAACAGCACAAAGATGACCGAGGAAAGGACATCCTCCTCCTGAAGGTCACGAAAATAACTGGCTGGAGAAATCAAAAGCTGTTTGGCATTGCCAAATTGGGAGAAGATATCCATAGTTAATCACTTCCGGTAAAGGTACGATGTCTTGGTTCGAAACGCTGGGGAACCTCTGATCTATTCGCTGATAGCCGAGTTTGCGTCCCAATGGCAATGATCGTACCCACAGCACTCGCTGCGCTCACGGGGCAAGCTTCGAGGCGCGTTGCGAAGGTCGCATGCCGTAGCTATACGACGAGCGGCGCAACGAA
>CAZDEW010000005.1:0-74745 GCA_964504585.1 uncultured Pseudomonadales bacterium
CAGGGCGGGCTGGCCCCCAGCCGACAAAGAAAAGAAGCCACTGTTTCTCATTGGTAAAGACACCCGTATTTCGGGGTACATGTTCGAATCTGCGCTAGAGGCGGGGCTGGTTGCTGCGGGCGCTGACGTTTTGCTTATCGGGCCTATGCCAACGCCTGCAATTGCTTATCTCACGCGTACGTTTCAATGCGATGCGGGTATCGTTATCAGCGCTTCTCACAACCCCTATTATGACAACGGGATCAAGTTCTTTTGCGCGCAGGGTAAAAAGCTGTCCGATGAAACCGAGTTAGCTATCGAAGCTGCGATCAATAGGCCTATGCGGGTAGTCGACTCTGCCGACCTTGGCCGCGTGCGACGCGTTGAAGACGCAGCAGGACGCTATATCGAATTTTGCAAAAGCACGGTCCCAATGGGTTTCAATCTGCGTGGGCTCAAAGTGGTCGTCGATTGTGCGCATGGTGCAACCTATCAGGTCGCGCCGGCTGTACTGCGTGAACTCGGGGCGGACGTAATAGCCGTCGGTGCCGAGCCTGATGGCATCAACATTAATAATGCGGTCGGCTCTACACAGCCCGCCATGCTTTGTCGAGCCGTCGTTGAACATGGTGCGGATGTTGGTGTGGCTTTTGATGGCGATGGAGACAGAGTTTTGTTCGTCGACAACAAAGGCGAGGAGCTCGATGGCGACTCCATCCTTTATGTCATCGCCAAAGACCGGATCCGTACCAAGGGTGACTGCAATGGTGTGGTGGGTACTTTAATGTCCAATTTAGGGTTTGAACTTGCTCTGCGGGATATCGGTGTGCCATTTGCACGCGCCAAGGTGGGCGACCGTTATGTTAAAGAATTGATGATTGAGCACGGCTGGCTGTTGGGCGGTGAGACCTCGGGCCATATTATTTGTGCCGATGCCACCAGTACAGGTGATGGCATGGTCGCTGCGCTCAAGGTGTTCTTTGCGATCATTGACAGCGGCGAGCCATTGTCGGAGTTGGTGTCAGGGTTGCGCAAATTCCCTCAAGTTATGATCAATGTGGAGCGCGGCCGGGAGGTGGATCTCGATGCCGATCCGAATATCGCCAATGCGGTCCAGCGCGCAGAACAGGAGCTCGGCGAGACCGGGCGCGTCTTGCTGCGTCCTTCAGGTACCGAGCCGCTGGTTCGCGTGATGGTGGAAGGCCAGCAATCAGAGCAGGTAAATCAGCTGGCCGAGCAGTTGGCGGACGAAGTTCGTCGCCTCATCGCCTGATTCCATCACGTCAGTCGCCCCCAGCCGCACTGCTGCGGTATTCTCACTTCCGTTTCGGCTTGTAGTTTTTTCAGCCCTTAGGTAAGATTGCCGCCCTTTTTTGGGGGGCTGCAGGATGAGAGAGCAAATAGTCGCTGCTAACTGGAAGCAAAATGGCAGCTCGGCACTGTGTCAGCAGTTCTTTGACGCAGCGAATGATGGCCATTCGATCGGTCCCCAATTGGTTATTTGTCCGCCGACCGTGCTCATCGAGCGTTTGGTTGGCGGGTTGAGAGAGAGTGGCTGGCAGGTCGGTGGCCAAAATTGTTCGGCCAGGCCGGACGGTGCATTCACCGGCGAAATATCAGCAGGCATGCTGAGTGAGGCTGGTGCAAGCTTCTGCATAGTAGGCCACTCAGAGCGACGAGCACTCTTTGCTGAATCCAGCGCGGAGGTAGCAGCCAAGGTAGGTTTGTCGCTGGCTGCAGGTCTCCGACCGATACTCTGTGTTGGTGAGGCGCTCGATGTGCGTGAGTCAAATGGCGCCGACGATTTCGTTGCACAGCAGCTGCGTGAATCGCTAGCGGGTATCGATGCAGCGCAAATGGCCACACTTGTTGTTGCCTATGAGCCGGTATGGGCAATTGGTACCGGTGTGACAGCCTCTCCGGAGCAGGTACAGTCCATGCACCAGCGCATCAGGGCGATTCTGACTGATCTGGGCGGGGGCGCGGACTTGCCGATCCTATACGGTGGTAGTGTCAAGCCTGATAACGCGGCGGAGCTTTTGGCGCTTGAAGACGTTGATGGTGCGCTGGTTGGCGGTGCGTCATTAAAGCCAGCAGAATTTCTGGCGATTGCAGCAAGCGCTGGTGCTTCATAGCACTCTCGTTGTTTTACGGAGTTCTGGCGGTTTATAGGGGAACTCTGGCAGTTGATAGAGCGCTCTGGCAGCTTATACAAAGCTCTGGCAGCTATACCTGAGCGCGCTAAAGGCTAGAACAGGATTTTTATATGATTGAACAACTCGTATTGATTGTGCATGTGCTGATTGCGTTTGCGATCATTGCACTGATACTGCTGCAGCAGGGTAAAGGCGCGGATATGGGCGCATCGTTTGGCTCCGGTGGATCGCAGACGCTGTTTGGACCTGCTGGCGGCGGCAACGCCTTGACGCGCGCTACGGCTATTCTTGCAACGCTATTTTTTATCACCAGTTTCGGTCTGGCTATCATCGCCAAGCAGAAGACCGAAACTGGTCAGCTTGGATCCGGCCTTACCGAAGTAGCCGAACAGCTGGAAGCTCAGGCGGCTGAGGAAGCCGCGGCTGAGGCACTTCTGCAGGATATCCCCGAGAGCCTTTCGCCAGATGAATTGCTTCCGGGTGAGTTTCTGGGTGACGATTTACCAGGCAGTGAAATCCCCGCGTCTGACACACTGGATGATTTGCCGCAGTAAACAGCTTTAATTGACGTGCAGGATGCACTTATGCAGCGAACGCAGAACGCGCAAGAGCTGCCACGCGTAGCGTGTCGTCCCAAGCTGATTAAGCAGGACGATCGAGACGCAAAAAGATTTAAGAATATGCCGAAGTGGTGGAATTGGTAGATGACGTACAGGATGTACTAGTGCCGTGGAGGGCAGGAGCCCGAGAGCGGCCGACGTACAGGAGTACGAATGTCGCGTGAGGCAGGAAGCCGTTAGCGACCACGCGTAGCGTGTCGTCCCAAGCTGATTGAGCAGGACGATCGAGACGCAAAAAGATTTAAGAATATGCCGAAGTGGTGGAATTGGTAGACACGCTATCTTGAGGGGGTAGTGAGCTATGCTCGTGCGGGTTCAAGTCCCGCCTTCGGCACCATATTTTGCTAGCAAGTGTTCTGCGGCGTGAGGTCCACTCGCGGATAAAGCGCTCGCGTGATTCAGCCTACGAGGCGGTGCTTCGCAAACAGTCTGAATCACCCGGCCGCTCAAAAAATAAACAAAATATCGCCAAATTTCTTACTTGACCCTCACTTTCCCGCGAAACTATAATCCGCGTCCGCCGGAGGCTTTGACTTTGGCGCGGGGGTTTTGCTTAGCTTTCTATCGGGTCAAGGGTTGTGAAAATGCGACTTTAAATCGAGAGATTCTTACCGGCTGGTTTGATTGAGTATTGACTTGGTTGAACGGGTCGGCGTGTTTGCGGTGGTCATTGTGTGAGTATTGGATCACCTGTTAGTCAGAAATAGTCTTGTGCTTGCTGGCTAACTCACTGGAAAGCCCCTGTCTGGGGCTTTTTGTTTTTTTGACTCAGCGAGTTGTTTAATCCTCCGGAGGAATAAAGCGAGTTGATCACCGACAGGTTGAAAGCGTTTGCCCAACCACTGATCGAAGGGCTTGGCTTTGAGTATTGGGGGGCAGAGTATCTGAGTGGAGAAGCTTTACTCAGGGTTTATATCGACTCGCCAAAGGGTATTAGCGTCGATGACTGTGCGGCGGTGAGCCGCGAGTTGTCGGTGATACTGGATGTCGAAGATATCGTTGCGAATCAATATCGCCTCGAGATCTCTTCGCCCGGTGTTGATCGCCCCTTCTTTAGTTTTGAACAGTATGAAGAGTTTATTGGTTTTAAGGTGCAGCTAAAGTTGCGCTACCCCTTTGAAGGTCGAAGGAATTTCAAAGGAGTGCTGAGTCTTGTTGATGAAGAAGCTTCAGAGCTTGGCGTTGTGATTGATGAAGAGGAGTATCTGCTTCCCTATGAGCAGATCGAGAAAGGAAGGCTTCTGGCGGATATAAGCGCCGAGAAGAGCTAAGGTTTTTTTTGCCTTTCACGTTTTTGTAAAACGGTTCCGTTAAAAAGATAGCGTTTTTTTGAGGACAACAATGAACAAAGAAATATTACTCGTGGCCGACGCGGTCTCTGCAGAGAAAGGTGTAGAGCGTGAGTTGATATTTGAAGCTATTGAAATAGCGCTGGCGACGGCGACCAAGAAGCGTTATGAAGAAGAGTCAGACATAGAGGTCATCATTGACCGCGAGTCTGGCGATTACGAAACATTTCGTCGCTGGACGGTGATGCCGGATGACCATCTTGCGATTTTGGGGACGGAATTGACCACCGAGGAAGCGGCTGAAAAGGACCCGGCGTTGCAGATAGGCGACGTGCATAAAGAGCAAGTTGAGAACATTGCTTTTGGTCGTATTGCGGCGCAGACGGCTAAACAGGTCATCGTGCAAAAAGTCAGGGAAGCAGAGCGCGCTCAGGTGGTAGATGCCTACCGCGGTAGAGAGGGCGAGCTTGTCAACGGCACCGTTAAAAAAGTCACCCGCGATTCTGTGATCGTCGATCTTGGGCAGAATGCCGAAGGGTTTATGCCACGTGATGAGTTGGTGGGGCGTGAAGCGTTTCGCGTGGGCGATCGGGTGCGTGCCGTTTTGAAAGAAATTCGCGAAGATGTTCGCGGGCCTCAGTTGCTGTTGAGTCGGGCCTGTAACGAGATGCTAATCGAGCTATTCCGCATCGAGGTGCCAGAGATTTCAGAGGAAGTGATTGAAATCAGGGCTGCAGCCAGAGATCCGGGGGCGCGGGCAAAAATTGCTGTAAAAACCAATGATGGCCGCATCGATCCGGTGGGTGCCTGCGTTGGCATGAGGGGTTCGCGTGTGCAGGCTGTTTCCGGCGAACTCGCTAATGAGCGTGTCGATATTATTCTCTGGGACGATAACCCGGCGCAACTTGCGATTAATGCGCTCGCACCCGCAGAAATAGAGTCGATCATCGTCGATGAAGATACCCAGTCGATGGACGTTGCAGTCGCCGAAGAGAACCTCGGGCTCGCAGTGGGTCGCGCGGGGCAGAATGTTCGGCTCGCCGCGCAGCTGACGGGCTGGACCATTAACGTGATGAGCTCTGAAGAAGCTGCTGTAAAGGGTGAAAAAGAGGCCGGCAAGCTTGTCGAGATGTTCATGCAGACGCTGGACGTCGATGAAGATGTCTCGCTTCTGTTAGCAGAAGAAGGCTTTACGAGTCTTGAAGAGGTTGCTTATGTGCCTCTGGAGGAGATTGCAGCGATTGAGGGCTTCGACCAGGATATTGCCGACGAATTAAGAGCGCGAGCCAAAGATGCGTTGCTGACTCAGGAAATTGCAACGGAAGAAAAGCTAGAGGGCACTGAGCCTGCCGAGGACTTGCTGACTATGGAAGGCATGGACAGGCATCTTGCTTTCGTATTGGCCAGCCGAGGCATTGTCACGATGGAAGATTTGGCCGAGCAGGCGACGGAAGATCTGGCAGATATCGAAGAGCTCGACGCCGAGAGGGCGGGGCAGCTGATTATGAAAGCCAGGGAGCCCTGGTTCGCCGAGGCAGAAGCAGAGGCGGAAGCTGAGACCTAGCGCGTAGAACCGATTTTAATTGAAGAATTTGGTTGTTAGAAAAGCATTGTGTTTTTGATTGAGGAAATGAGTTTATGGCGGAAGTGACGGTAAGTCAGCTCGCTAAAACTGTGGGAGCTACTGTTGATCGTCTGCTAGCGCAGATGAAGGAAGCAGGCCTGGATCACGAGTCTGGTGACCAGACCGTTTCCGATGTCGATAAGCAGAAATTGCTCGCACACTTAAAGAATAGCCACGGAGCAAGTGCGGCGCAGCCGAAAAAAATAACGCTCAAAAGGCGCACCATCGGTACCGTGAAGACTGCGGGCAGTGCCGGTGGAAAGAAAACGGTGGCAATTGAGGTTCGCAAGAAACGGACCTACGTGAAACGTGAAGAGAGTGAAGCGGAAGAGGCGCTGGAAACAACGGCGCCTGCAGAAGCCGATACAAGTGTAGCGGACGTTACAGAAATCAGCAGTGAGGCTCCACTGGAGTCCCTGGCCGAGGGCGCTGTTGAAACTGTTGATGCTGCAGAAGAAGCCAGCTCAGAAGCTCCCGTGACTGAAGAGAGTGCTGTTGAGGGGGACTCAGAGGCTCCGAAAAAGCGTGTCGATCCTTTCGATGTAGAAGAGCTGCGTCGGCGCGCAGCGACCAAGCGCAAAGAGCAGGAAGACGCAGAGAAGGCGCGCCATAAGGCGATGCTTCAGTCGAAAGCCGAACAGGCGGCGCGCGAGAAGGCGGAGGAAGCTGCCAGGCTTGCCAAAGCGAAGCTCGGTGATGCCGGTAAAAAGCAGTTTCGCACTGCAGGGCCCGGTCAGGATGACGATGATCCGCTGAAGAAACCTGGCAAGAAGAAAGGTCGCAAGGGCGCCAAGTCTAATAAATCCGGCAAGAAAGGTTTTGATGAGTTTCTGGTTGATGATAGACAGCAGACCAGCAGTTTGGGTGGGCAGAAAGTGCTGCAGGCGATTAGCAAGCAGGAATTCACAATCCCAACTGAGAAAATAACCCACGAAGTTCGACTGCCTGACGAGATTGCGGTAAGTGACCTCGCCCAGCAGATGGCTATCAAGGCTAACGTGGTCATCCGCGAGCTGATGAAGATGGGCGTGATGGCGACGATCAACCAGAGTGTTGATCAGGAAACCGCGATACTACTCGTTGAAGAGCTAGGACATCGCTATGTAACGGTTTCCGACGAGGAGATTGAAGAGGATCTGCTCAACGAGTTGAAGCTGACGTTTGCAGAAGAGGGTGAACCTGAAGCAGAGCCAAGGCCACCCGTGGTTACGGTGATGGGTCACGTCGATCACGGTAAAACTTCGCTGCTCGATTACATTAGAGAATCGCGCGTTGCCAGCGGTGAAGCGGGTGGTATCACACAGCATATTGGTGCTTATCACGTTGAAACGGATATGGGCGTGATCAGCTTTCTGGATACACCCGGTCACGCCGCGTTTACCGCGATGCGAGCGAGGGGTGCGGAATGTACCGATATTGTGATTCTGGTGGTTGCAGCAGATGACGGCGTAATGCCGCAAACCATCGAAGCAATTCAGCATGCGAAAGCTGCTGATGTGCCAATTGTGGTTGCAGTCAATAAAATTGATAAGGAGGCGGCTGATCCAGAGCGTGTCAAGAACGAACTGGTCGCTCAGGAAGTTATCCCGGAAGATTGGGGTGGTGATACGCAGTTCATACATGTCTCTGCACACACTGGTGAGGGGATTGATAAGCTGCTGGAGGCGCTGTCTCTGCAGGCGGAGGTGCTTGAGCTTACTGCGCCGGTTGATGTGCCCGCCAAGGGTATTGTTGTTGAATCGCGACTGGATAAAGGTCGGGGCAACATTGCATCAGTGTTAGTTCAGGAGGGCACGCTCAAAAATGGCGATGTTATCCTCGCTGGCCTGCATTTTGGTCGCGTTCGCAACATGACCGACGAGAGGGGTGTGCTGGTTGATCAAGCAGGCCCTTCCATCCCGGTAGAAATTCTTGGCCTTGACGGCACGCCCAATGCAGGTGATGAAGTCATTGTCGTTGGTGATGAACGCAAGGCACGTGAGCTGGTTGAGTTGCGCCGTGAAAAAGAACGCGACGCCAAGATGGCCAGACAGCAGCGCGCTAATCTCGACAATCTGTTCTCAAGCTTTGAAGATCAGGACAAGAAGACGCTCAACGTTATTGTTAAAGCTGATGTGCGTGGCTCTGCCGAAGCAATTGTTTCTGCATTACAGGATATCGGTAACGACGAAGTAGAGGTCAATCTCGTCTCCAGTGGGGTCGGCGCAATTTCTGACGCCGATGTGAATCTGGCGACAGCAACGAGTTCGGTTCTATTCGGTTTTAACGTTCGTGCAGAAGCCACGGCGCGCAAAAAGGCCGAAGCTGAATCCATTGAAATCCGTTATTACAGCGTTATCTACAACCTGCTTGACGACGTCAAAGATGCATTGTCTGGCATGCTGGCTCCTGAGAAGCGCGAAGAGATTCTTGGAACGGCGGAAGTCAGAGATGTCTTCAAGTCGCCGAAATTTGGTCTGGTCGCTGGGTGCATGGTGGTTGAAGGTCAGGTGTTCCGCAACAAACCGATACGGGTACTACGCGACAATGTGGTGATTCACGAGGGAGAGCTCGATTCTCTGCGCCGCTTCAAAGATGATGTCAGCGAAGTTCGCAGCGGTACTGAGTGTGGTATCGGTGTAAAAGATTACACGGATGTAAAAGAAGGCGACATGATCGAAGTGTTCGATATTAAAGAGATCAAGCGATCGCTTTAAGTGTTCCAAACATGGCAAGAGAATTTAAGCGCGCCGATCGAGTTGCGGATTTTATCAAGCGAGAGTTATCCGTGCTCATTCAGCGTGAGATGCGCGATCCCAGAGTCAGTGGCGCCAATATCAATGAGGTGAAGGTGACCGCGGATATGTCCCAGGCCAAGGTCTATGTGACGTTTCTGGGGCTTGAGACCGCTGATGAATCAAAAGAGGCGGTGGAGGCTCTTGAGAAAGCGTCCGGCTTTTTGCGATCTCAGCTGGCATCGGTTGCGACCATGCGCTCTGTACCGCGACTCAAGTTCTTTTTTGATGAGGTGGCTCGAAGCAGCGAGTATATTTCCGAGCTCATCGATAAAGCGGTATCGACTGATTCGAACGATAGCTCTGAGCGGTAAAAGAAGGGCGTTGTTTTGGGTAGGAGGAACCGCAAAGGTCGGCCGCTGAACGGCCTTTTTTTGTTAGACAAGCCCACGGGTATGACCTCTAATCATGCCTTGCAGGCCTGCAAGCGATTGTTTTTTGCTGCCAAGGCTGGGCACACGGGAAGTCTCGACCCGTTGGCAACAGGGACACTGCCGCTTTGTTTTGGCGAAGCGACCAAGTTTGCGCAGTACCTGCTGACCTCGGACAAGTGTTATGAGGCGGCGATAGTTCTGGGTTATGAGAGTGACACGCAGGATGCTGATGGGGCGATTGAACCTGTCGCATCGGCGCGCGATTTGTCAGAGCAGGCGATCGGGCAGGCGGTGGCAGTGCTCAAGGGGGAACAGAAACAGATTCCTCCGATGTACTCAGCACTAAAGAAAGACGGTAAGCGACTTTACGATTTGGCTCGTGAGGGTATTGAAGTAGAGCGCGAAGCCAGAGATATTGCCGTGCATTCGGCCGAGGTGATTTCAGTATCGCCGTACCAGTTTCCACCTGGTACTACCGAATTGCAAACTGATAGCTACGGCATGGAAGTGAGATGCCGCTTCAGTGTTAGCAAGGGTACGTATATTCGCAGTCTAGCGGCGACCCTCGGTGAGCGTCTGGGCGTTGGCGGGTATCTCGCTGAATTGAGAAGAACCCGGGTCGGCCCTTTTGGCATTGAGCAATGTATGCCATTAGATGAGTTGGTCGGGCTGCGTGATGACCAAGACTTTTCGGCAATGGATGATTGTCTGTTGCCTATTGAAGAGGCGTTGAGTCATTTACCTAGCTTATCGCTAGATGAACGCAGCGGTTATTACCTTGGAAAAGGAAACCCGGTGATGGTTGCGAAGGCGCCATTGCACACTGACATAGCGCTGAAAGCTGAGGATGGCAGATTTCTCGGCATTGGCTACGTTGATAACGAAGGGCTGGTTGCGCCCAAACGACTGGTGGCGCAAACGGTACTTGATTAAGAGTTTACTTTGACTCGTCTGTAAATGTGCACGGACGAGCCGAACTTTAACCATGCACATTAAGAGGAAATTATCATGGCACTTAATGCAGTTGAAAAAGCAGCAATCGTCAAAGAGTATCAGCTAGATGCGAACGACACGGGTTCACCTGAAGTGCAGGTGGCGCTGTTGACTGAAAACATCAACAAGCTTCAGTCGCACTTTGGTGATCACAAGAAAGATCACCACTCGCGACGTGGTTTGATTCGAATGGTTAACCAGCGCCGCAAGCTGCTGGATTATCTCAAGAGCAAGGACACAGAGCGTTACTCTAGCTTGATCAAGCGCCTCGGTCTGCGTCGCTAAGTCAGTATTTCTGGCAGTGCTTCAGCGCATTGTTTGTTGATGCGTTGGAGCCTGTGCAGAGCTGTGTTGGCAATATTTTTATTTTGTAAGTTTGTAAGTAAGAGAGAAAGAGTCCAGCTCACGTTGTGTGAGTTGATTATTGGAAGTTATTGGAGGATTTCGAATGAATCCCGTTATTAAGCAGTTCAGTTTTGGCGACCATACGGTCACTTTGGAGACCGGTCGTGTTGCAAGACAGGCCACAGGCGCAGTTTTGGTGACGATGGGAGAAACCGTCGTTTTGTGTACAGTGGTTGGTAACAAAAAGGCCAAGCCCGGTCAGGACTTCTTCCCGCTGTCTGTGCACTATCAGGAAAAATATTATGCCGCTGGCAAGATTCCCGGCGGTTTCTTCAAGCGCGAAGCACGTCCATCAGAAAAAGAAACGCTCACTTCGCGTCTAATCGACAGACCAATCCGCCCGCTGTTTCCCGACGGCTATAAAAATGAGGTACAGGTTATCTGTACAGTGGTCTCTGCCGATGCAGGTGTTGATCCCGACATCCCTGCAATGATCGGTACCTCCGCCGCGCTGGCGATTTCCGGCGTGCCGTTCAATGGTCCCATCGGTGCCGCGCGTGTCGGCTTTAACGACGAACAAGGTTATCTGTTGAATCCGGATTCAGAGCAGCTGTTGAGCTCAAAACTGAATATGGTTGTCGCGGGTACTAAAGAAGCGGTATTGATGGTTGAATCGGAAGCCGATGAACTATCCGAAGACCAAATGCTTGGAGCGGTACTTTACGCGCACCAGGAAATGCAGGGAGTGATTCAGGCGATTGATGCACTAGTCGCAGATGCGGGTAAAGAGCGCTGGGAGTATACGCCAGAGCCGGTTAACGCTTCGCTTGAGGCCGCAATTCAGGATCAGTTTGGTGCCGCGTTGAGCGAGGCCTACACGATCACGGAAAAGGCCAAGCGTTACGAAACGGTTGGCGCTTTGCGTGATCAGGCCGTGGAAGCTCTGGTCAACGATGATACCTCTGAAGAGGAAGTTAAAAACCTGTTTGGAAAAATCGAAAAGAATACAGTGCGACAGCGTATTGTAGAGGGTAAGCCACGCATCGATGGTCGCGATCATGCCACTGTGCGACCTCTGGCTATTCAAGTCGGTGTGTTGCCCAAAACACACGGTTCCGCTCTGTTCACGCGAGGAGAAACCCAGGCGCTGGTGACGACTACGCTGGGCCCAATTCGCGATGCTCAAATCATTGATGCGCTCGAGGGTTCCTCTAAAGATCCGTTTCTTTTCCACTATAACTTCCCAAGTTATTCTGTGGGTGAAGCGGGGCGGGTTGGTCCAGTTGGTCGCCGCGAAATCGGCCACGGCCGGTTGGCCAAGCGCGGCGTTCTGGCGATGATGCCAAGTGACCAGGATTTCCCCTATACCATTCGCGTGGTATCCGAAATCACCGAATCAAATGGCTCTTCATCGATGGCGTCTGTTTGCGGAAGCAGTTTGGCGCTGATGGATGCCGGTGTTCCTATCAAGTCTCCGGTAGCCGGTATTGCCATGGGTCTAGTCAAGGAGGGAGATCAGTTTGCGGTACTCACCGATATTCTGGGTGATGAAGATCATCTGGGCGATATGGACTTTAAGGTAGCAGGTACCGAGCAAGGCGTCACAGCGCTGCAGATGGATATAAAAATTGAAGGCATCACCGAGGAAATCATGGAGATTGCTCTCAATCAGGCTCTGGCTGCGCGATTGAATATCCTCGGCCAGATGAACAAGGTTATTGATCGTCCTCGCGACGAGCTTTCAGATAACGCGCCAGCGATGAGCTCGTTCAAGATTCATCCGGACAAAATACGCGATGTCATCGGTAAAGGAGGCGCTACGATTCGCTCAATTACTGAGGACACCGGCGCGGCGGTGGATATTGAGGATGATGGTACTGTCCGAATCTACGGCGAAGATAAAACCTCACTGCAGGCGGCTGTCGATCGTGTCAACGAGATCACTGCCGAGGCTGAAGTGGGTGCGGTTTACGAAGGAAAAATTTCTAAAATCGTCGATTTTGGAGCTTTCGTAACAATCTTGCCTGGCAAGGATGGCCTTTTGCACATTTCCCAGATTTCTAAAGAGCGCGTTGAAAACGTGACTGATGTGTTAGAAGAAGGGCAAATGGTTAAGGTCAAAGTGCTTGATGTAGATCAGCGCGGAAGAATCAAGCTGAGCATAAAGGAGCTTGAAGCGGAAGCCGAGGCCGAGGCGGGTGCTGAAGCTTAGTCTTTTCAATCTGTCCAAAAAACCTGCTCACAAGAGCAGGTTTTTTTTTGCATGCCCACCGGCAACTCGTGCCAAAACTTTAGCAACAGGGCAACTTTCTCACAAAAATAGCGCGCGGGCGTTGTTGGGCAGCTACTAGACTTAAAGCGGAGCTTCGCGCGATGCGAATCCTGATTCTTCGGGCGGTTGACGAATTTTATCAGGTCGGGGAAAAGTACCAATTTTCGCTTAATGAACCGATCTTTTGGCCGTTAGCCAATTTTAGATAATGGTTTTTACAGTGTGCAGCCAATCGCAGAGTTTTATTAACTGAAAGACAGTCCGCTTACCGAGGGATCAACGGTGGCAGTGTACGGGTTCTAGTATGAAACATATCGCCATTCTCAACCCTAAAGGTGGCTGTGGTAAGACCACCATCGCGACGCATCTTGCTGTCTATGCGAGTACCCTCGGGCTGGATGTGGCGCTGGCTGATCACGATCCGCAGCACTCCTCGCACGACTGGATGAAGGCGCGACCGCAGCGTTGCGCCGATCTGGACTTGATAGCGGCCTATCGTGGTGACGCTGTCGGCCGAGACTACGATGTTGTCATACACGATTTCCCAGCCGGCGATCTTGCCGTCTCGCAGCTGCCTCTGGACGTGTGCTCCAAAGTTATTATTCCATTGATGCCATCCCCGATCGATCTCAAGGCTGCGCTGCAGCTTTGGATCAAGCTTAGTGAACAAGGTTGGCTCGATAGTTCTTCGGTAGACTTCTCTATTGTTGCGAATCGGGTGAAGTCCAATACCCGCTATCTGCAGACTTTCGATGCGTTTATAGAGAAGCTGGATATCCCACGTGTGGCGACGCTGCGAGATACGCAGAATTATATTCGCTCGATGGACAATGGCCTGACACTTTTTGATTTGCCGCCTGGCCAGGTAGTTAAGGATCTTGTGCAGTGGGAGCCGCTGATGGACTGGACCGGCTTCTTTGATTTCGAGGAAGATATTAGCGATTTGATGCAGGTGCTCAGTGGCGAGAGTGACGGCATGTTTGACGCAGCCTTTGATTCAGGGTTTAACAATAATCATGCCGTTGCGACTGCGGCTCCTATAGCGTCAGGCGGCGCTGGCGCGGCTAGATCAGCGTCAGCTAACGAGGCGGAGCTGGATGATGCCCTAATGAAAGCGCTGGCTACCTTATCCAAACAAGAGCTGCCCGAGGGCGAAATAGCCCAGCCAGTATCTTCGGCCGAGTTTAGCAAAGGGTCTGTGCCTGTAGAGTCAGCGCGAACAAGCTTTCTGAAGAAATCGGGTGCTGATGGTTTCTCCGAGCTTGCCACAAGCGATAGTTCAACAAGCGATGAAGGTTACGATTGGCAGAGGGTCATGGCCGACGGCGAAGAGAGTGCGGATTTTATCTCGCTTGATGATTATCACGCGGAACAGCTCGAAGAGGAGCGCGAAGTTGACGCGTACAACCAGTACGATTGATCAGTTAATTTCGCGAGTAGTCGTGTTATCAATTAGCCGCGTTTTTTCGGCAAAAGCAGCGGCAAAAATTCCCAGGTTCTCGTAGGTTTGCCCATTTTTCGCGGTTTCAAAATTTAACAGATCTCTTATCTCGAGATAATCCGTTTTCAGACTGGTCTCTTCGAGCGCTGCCATGCCAGTTTCAAGCAACTGCTGGTAGTCGACATTCCCCGAATTTATTTCCCGTTTTATCGTCGTCAGGATCTGACTAATAACCTGCGCTTCCTCTTTTTCTTTGGCGGTGAGCAGGCTATTGCGGCTGCTAAGAGCCAGGCCATTTTGCTCGCGCTCGGTGTCAACGCCAATGACTTCTATTGGCAGGCAAAGGTCCATAGTCATTTGCTTGATGATGAGTAACTGTTGCATATCTTTTTTGCCAAAAACAGCTACGTCAGGTTCCACCTGATTGAACAGTTTACTGACAACTGTGCAAACGCCTTCAAAGTGTGTCGGCCTGCTCTTGCCGCAAAGCACTCCCGCCATATGAGGCATATTGATTTTGACATGATGCTGCATGCCGTTGGGATACATCTCATTGGCTGAAGGTGCGAATAGAAGATCTGTATTTCGAGTGATGAGTTTGTGTTGGTCGTCTTCGAGTGTGCGCGGATAGCTGTCCAAATCTTCGTTGGCGCCAAACTGCATTGGATTGACAAAAATGCTGCAGACGACGTAGTCGCAGTGCTCTCGGGCTACGTCGATCAGGCGTAGATGCCCTTCATGCAAATTTCCCATAGTGGGTACAAAGCCAACGCGCAAGGCGTTTGCTTTCGCGTCTTTGATCGTGGCTTTTAGCGCTTTTATCGAATGTAGAGTTTGCATTCAGACCGTATAGCTTTGTCGATAATTCTAGCGATGAGCGACGACGCTTCTTGTCGCCTTAGTTGTAGCAATGTTCCGGAGCGGGATAGCTGCCATCCTTTACCGCACGGTCGTAAGCGCGAACGGCATCGAGTAGTAAATTGTCCGACGTGGAATTCTCTGCAGTCAGAAAGTTTTTTACAAAGCGAGCAGGATGCGGAGAAAGCCCTAACATGTCGTGTAAGACCAGTACCTGGCCATCGGTAGCCGGGCCGGCACCGATGCCAATCGTGGGTACCGATAATTCCTCAACCAGTGCGCTTGCCGTTGATACGGGTACACACTCGAGCAGAATAATATCCGCGCCCGCCTGTTCGAGTTCGGTTGCGTCCTGAAATAACTTTTCTTTCTGCGTGTCGGTTTTTCCTTGCACTTTATAGCCGCCGAGCTTGTCTACTGACTGCGGAGTCAGGCCGAGATGCGCGCAAACCGGAATGCCGCAGTCTGCCAGACGCGAAACGGTGTCGGCTTGCCAGGCGCCGCCTTCTAGTTTCACCATGTTCGCACCGGCGCGCATTAAATCTGCTGCATTATCCAGGGTTTGGGATTTGCTGTGATAAGCCATAAAAGGAAGGTCAGCCATAATAAATGCCTGGTGACTGCCTCCTTTTGCGGAAGCAACGGCTTCAGTGTGATAGACCATGTCGCGCATAGTCACCGGCACCGTGCTGTCGTAGCCTTTGACAACCATTCCGAGTGAATCGCCAACCAGAACGACATCAATCTCGGCCTGGTTGATTAGCTGCATGAAAGTCGAGTCATAGCAGGTGAGAACGCTGAACTTTGTTCTTTCGTCTTTGTGCTTGCGCAAGTGGTTGAGAGAAACTTTCATGACTTGCCTCGGGGATTGTGGTGAACCGCGTGTCTTGAGGGCAGAGTTGTGCGTGATTCAGGAAAAAATCGTGGGGTTCAAGTAGTGTCTTCCACCCTTGATATTTAACATGTAGTCGATGAGTGCGTGAAAATCTTCATCGCTCTCAGCCAGATTCATTTCACTGCAATTAACAATCAGCAGCGGGGCCTGATCGTAGTAGAGAAAAAACTCGCTATAGGCTTGATTGAGCTCTTCGATGTATTCCCTGTCAATCATTTGTTCGATCGGCACACCCCTGTGATTGATCCGTCGCATCAGCGTATCGACAGGAGCCTGCAGATAAATCACCAGATCCGGTCGCGGCGCGTCGATTGTCATCTGCGCATAAACCTGTTGATACAGCTTGTACTCTTCTTCGCTAAGATTGACCTTGGCAAAAAGCATATCTTTGTCGATTAGAAAATCTGCCACGCGAATGGGTGAAAACAGGTCCTGCTGACGAACTTCCTGAATTTGCTGGGCACGCTGAAACAGGAAAAAAAGCTGGGTGGCTAGTGCGTTTTGCTTTCTGTTTTTGTAGAACTGGCCTAGGAAGGGGTTTTCCTCGGCTCGTTCGAGCATCATCTCGTAGTTGAACGTTGAGGCCAGCCGTTTTGCGAGGGTTGTTTTGCCGACCCCGATTGCACCTTCTACGGTGATAAACTGAGGGACTTCACGACCCTGCAGCAGTTCGCTGAGACGATTATCGGTCGAATAGGGCGTTGTAGTCAGGTAGCTGGAATTCATTCATTCACTGCGTTAATCGGAGTGGCGGGGCATCTTGCCACTCGCTCTGCTATCTCGCTTCCGTCCGGGAAGATAAAGCCGGGTTCCAGTTCGGCCAGCGGCACTAAAACGAAACTGCGCATATAGACGCCGGGGTGAGGAATCTCGAGCACCGGGTCCTGATGATACAGATCGCCGAACAATAATATATCTAAATCCAGCGTCCTTGAACCCCAGTGTTGGCCTCTTTGGCGGCCGTTTTCGTTTTCCAGCTGCTGCAATACCCGCAGTAGACTCCACGGTGATAGCTCAGTTGCAATCCTCGCCACCGCGTTACAATAATCGGGCTGTGCCATGCCACCCAGCGGGGCTGACTGGTATATCGATGAGACCGCAGTAAGTTCTATTGCGTGGTGGTGGTCCATTAGTTCGACGGCGTTGTTGACTTGATAGCTCGGATCATCAAGATTGCTGCCGATGCCGATAAATACGTTTTGCTCGATGCTCATATTCGTTGGCGCCAGATTCGATCGATGCTGAAGGCCGCACAGGAAAGTGCCGGGCTACGGCTCCCAAGCCGTACAAATCTCTTGGACGAGGCTTTACGCGAGGCGGTCTCGCAAGTTACTGCTATGTTACCCGGCGCGAGATCAGCTTTGTTTTTTGTCGCAGTGGCTTGCTCGCTGAGATGAATGCTAGCTGGAACGATTGTTGCCACTTCTCGCGGGCTTTCCCCGATGCCTGCCACCACGATTGTTGTAGCGCCTGCTTTTGCGCTGGTCGCTATTGAGCGCCTCAGGGTGTTGTATTTGCAGTTCTGTCCAGAAGTCTGCACCTCGTTGCAGCTTCTCACCCGCCGCTTCGCGCACTAGCAGAAAGTCATAGGCTGCGCGAAATCGCGGATGAGATAGCAATGTCAATGCGCGCTTGTTGTTTGCAGTAAGCAGGCTACGTTGCAGCGACCAAATCTCTCGCATGGCGATAGAGAATCGTTTGGGGATGGTGATTGTCAGCACTTGCTCGTCTATTGCCTGAAACCCTGCCATTTGCATGGCTCGCTGAGGCGTACAGCCATCAGCAATATTCTCCTCACACAGTTGGTGTACTCGTGGCCATAACAAAGCGGCGAAAAGAAATGCGGGCGTCACGGGTTTTTGTGCCTGAACTCGACTGGCTGTGTTCTCGAGTGCTGCCAGCAGGATATCAAGGTAGCCCGGATGGGCAGTCAGTCGTGGCCCCACTTTCGGGAACAGCTCATGAAAAAGTCCGTGATCAATGACCAACTTGAGGCATTCTACGGCCGACTCATTAAGAAGCAGTTTGTTAACTTCATCGAAAAGTCTGGCGGATGATACTTCGCGTAAGGCAGGTGCAAGTCTGCTGAGCGGCGCTAGCGTATCGCTCTCAACATTGAAGTTCAGCTTGGCGGCAAAGCGAAGAGCTCTGAGCATACGCACCGGGTCTTCGAGGTAGCGGGTTTCCGGATCGCCGATGATTCGAATCAGGCGGTTTTCCAGATCTGCCAGGCCTCCGGCGTAGTCAATCACGCGAAATCCGTCGATGCTGTAGTAGAGTGCGTTGATCGTAAAGTCGCGCCGCAGGGCGTCTTCTTCAACGCTGCCAAAAACGTTGTCGCGCAGCAGCATGCCGGATTCGCTGGTTACCTGTGAGGTATCGAGCGGCGAGTTACTTTGCTCCGGGTCGTTCTGACCGGCCCGGAAGGTTGTCACTTCAATGACCTCTCGCCCAAACCGCACGTGGACAATACGGAAGCGTCGACCAACGATTCTGGAGCGACGAAAAAGCGCTTTAATTTGCTCGGGCGTTGCGTTGGTCGCAACATCAAAATCTTTCGGGCTCATGCCCAACATCAAATCTCTGATGCCACCGCCGACCAGATAGGCTTCGAAGCCAGCCTTGGTCAGATCATAAATAACGTTGAGTGCGCCTTTGCTGATATTTCGCCGGGAGATATTGTGTTCGTCACGCTGTAGAACACGCGGTTCTAATTTGCCATCCCTCGGCTGTGTGGTTTGCATCCCGGCAGTTGGTTTCATCGGCAGTGTATTTTGATCAGGCATGCATTGGCATGTTTGCGGAGAGAAGAGGACTTTGCCCCGTAATCAGTTCATCGTCTGCCACTGCGAATAAGAGATGCTGCAAAGCACTAGCAGGGCGAATTGATTGTAGCGGTTGTCGTGCGGAAAGACGATGCCTTAAGTGTCTGAGCTGTCAGTAAAATTCCCGGCTGCCGCTGGTAAAGCGAACTGTTTGCTGTGATCTGGAATTCTCTCAGCCCTCCACGAGCCATCAGGCTGCTGGGAAGGGTCTACGGACTGAAAGGCTGACTCGTAGATAGCGCTGCCCAGGCTTGGTGCCCGCTGATGTTGCCTCGCACCCAGTGGCGAGCCCACTGATGCGACTTCCGGGGTACCGGCAGTGCTTAGCGATAAGTGGGTTTCACAGGTGAACTTCAAGAGCCGCAGTAAACGCCAACGATCCGCTGGTGGAGGATTAGTAGGGGGCGCCAAATCAGTCTGGAGACAGGCAGGTCAGGAAAGAGCTGGGTCTTGAGAGAACTGGGTCTGGAAAAAGTGGGTTTGGAAAGAACGAGTGCCGAGAAGGAAATTTCCCGGTCAGGGGGTGCTAGCGCATTTGCGGCATTGGGCGCCCAGAGAATACAGTGGCATTTCCTAAGACATTTTCTAAACGCCAGAAATGACGATGGGGAGCAAGCTCCCCATCTAGGTCTTCATCTCTAGTTATTCGTTGTTCTCGCTAGCTTCTGTTATTTTAATTGGTGAAGCTTCAGTATTATTTTTATTTGCCTTCTAGATTGCAGAGCTTGTGCCAAGAAAAAATAATATATAAAAAACAGTAACTTATAAAATTTTAGGTTCCTTTTCTGCGATAAAGCGGACTTTGGTGTTACCGATTCTCCGGTTTTTTGTTACTCCGAAGTAATAATCAAAAGTGAGTGTTACGATTGGGAATCCGTGGTGTCAGGCGCGTTGCCGGGCTAGCCCTTGGCCGGTCGTATCACGCTCCTTTCCTTGCTTTTTTCGCGCGGTATTCCGAAGCGCTGGCGCCGCTCCCAAAGACATTTTCGACTGATGCCCAGCTTTTTGGCCAGTTCGGTCTCGTTCATATGAGCCTGATTTTCGATGACGAATTGCTGGAAATATTCTTCCAGCGAAACCCCGGCTTTGGGCTCCTCGAGTTTTACACCCCGATCATGGCGATGCATGGAATTGATGACGTCATCTGCATCCTGATCCAGTTTGACCGCGGGGTGGGTTGCGCGCAGATTTCGCGAGGAGGCGAGCTCCTCACCGAGATCGATCTCCAGTGACACGCTGTCAATCGCGACACCGTTGGCCATAATCGCAGCGCGCTCGATCGTATTTTCCAGCTCTCGCACATTCCCTTCCCAGGGGTGCCGACTGATTGCTTCGACTGCATCGGTGGTGAGGTACAGTCCCGGCTTTTCGTGCTTGAGGGCAGCCTTTTCAAGCAAGTGGTTGGCGATCAGGAATATATCGTTGCCGCGTTCACGCAGTAGCGGCAAGAAGATGCGAAAGACGTTGATCCGGTAATACAGGTCAGGTCTAAACTCACCGGTTTTACTTTGCGCCTGTAAATCACGGTGTGTCGCCGCTATCAGTCGCACGTCAACCTTCCGCGACTTATTGCTACCCACCGAGCGGACTTCGCTTTCCTGAATAAACCTGAGTAGTCTTGCCTGGGCTTCAGCCGGCAGTTCGCCGATTTCATCGAGAAAAAGCGTGCCACCTTCGGCTTCTTCTATAAGGCCAATGCGCTTGCCAGCGGCGCCTGTAAATGCGCCCTTTTCATGACCGAAAAGCTCGGATTCAATGAGCGTTTCCGGAATCGCGGCGCAGTTGACCGCAACAAAGGGTTTGTTGGCGCGATCGCTTTGCTCATGAATCGCCTTGGCAATAAGTTCCTTGCCGGTGCCGGTTTCGCCGCGAATAAGCACTGTCGAACGCGTTGGTCCAACCTTGTAAATACGCTGGTAAACCTCCTGCATGGCCTCGCATTCGCCGATGAGTCCATCGGGCGCCCTCACAATGTCGATTGTTTCGGATTTCGCTGCTGTTGCTGAAGCTTGAGTTTGGCGCTTGAGGCTGGGGAACCTGACTTTGGATGTATCGTTGATCGACCGCTTGAGAAAACCGCAGAGTGAGTCGATCGATGCAAAACAGCCCAGGGCGCCGGCGTGCCCATAGTCGCAGGCTTCATTGAGCGAGAGCTGATCGGACCAGATAATCCAGGGCAGGCCGGAGAGCGTGAGTTTGGCCACGTCTGCCGCTGCCAGCTCGCCATGGCAAAGCAAAATGGTTGTGGCTGTTGCCGATTCTGACTTATCGGGGCGAGACGCCTCGATGGCCAGATCCAGATCCGGCAAGTACTCCCCATCGATCTTGATGGCGTGGAGCTGCTTGGTGAGTGCTTTGGCTTGATCGGCCGAAGTGTGCGAGATAACTGCTCTGATCATAGGATTGGTTGCTCGACCTGGCGGCCGCCGCAACGGTTTTCAAATGTAAACAAAATCTGCTTTGTAACCGCTAGTATAGAAAAGTTTTACCTTAGGTAACAGTATCAAGCGCTATCTCGGTCGATTTGGGGATGAGATTCACGTCCCAGTCTTGAACCGCATGCTGTAACAGTTGTTCGCAATCCATTTCTTCGCCGTGCTCCGGGATTGGCTGGCCCAGTTGTTCGAGTGCAGCCAGCAGATTGCGAACTTCGCGCCCAGGGGTCGGGTCGTCGAGCAGGTTGCTGGCGCCGGTTTGCTTGCTTAGCTTGTGCCCCTGTTGGGTGAGAATCGGCGTGTGCAGGTAGCTGGGCGAGTCGAACCCGCAGGCCTGCTGCAGGGCCCGTTGCCAGGGGGTACTGTCGATGATGTCATAACCCCTGACCACATCGGTGATTCCCTGATCGTAGTCGTCTACCACCACTGCGAGTTGATAAGCGACCAGTCCATCCCGGCGCCTCACCACAAAGTCACCAAGACGCGCGAAATCAAAGCTGACCGCACCCTGCACGCGATCGATGATCGAAATCGTTCCCAGGCCATCGGTGTTGAATCGCAGCGAGAAGTCTGGCTCCTCTGCAGAGGCATGCTCCGGTTTCGCGCGCCTGCTGCGACAGGTTCCGGCATATACCCCGCCTTGCGCGATAACCTGCTTGCGGGTGCAACTGCAGGTGAAGAGCTTATCTCGCTCTATCAGGCGCTCGAGCACATCCCGATAACGCTCTGTCCGCATGGACTGGTGGTCAGTTTCTTCATCCCAGAGCAGGCCGTGAGCCTCAAGCGCCCGTTTGATCTGGTTTTCAGATTCAGGCACAACCCTGAGCTGATCAACGTCTTCTATGCGCAGCAACCATCGTCCGGACTGCGATCGTGCATCCAGATAGGATGCGAGGGCTGCGAGGAGTGAGCCCGCATGCAGGGGCCCTGTCGGTGATGGCGCAAAACGTCCACGGTAGTTGGAGGCGGGCATAATTTGGTGTTGGACTTAGCAGGCTAAGGGCACTGCTGCTGGCGCAATGCTGTCGTGCTGCAGGGTATGGATGGAGAATATTGAGGGTATGGAGGATATGTAAGATGGCGCACCGGCCCCGCAGCACATTGGCCGGCTGAAGGGCACTTTGGATGTCGCTGTGATGAGGGGTTTAGCCCAATTGGAGCTTCTCTTTGATTTCATCGAGCGTTTTACAGTCGATGCAAAGTTCTGCGGTCGGACGCGCCTCGAGGCGCTTCACCCCGATTTCGACACCGCAGGCATCACAGAAGCCGTAGTCGTCGGCGTCGATGCGGTCAATCGTGCTTTCGATTTTGCGGATCAGTTTGCGCTCTCGGTCGCGAGCCCGCAGTTCCAGGCTGAACTCCTCTTCCTGGGTGGCTCGATCAGCAGGATCCGGGAAATTGGCTGCCTCATCTTTCATGTGGCTCACGGTACGATCGACTTCCTCCATCAGCTGGTTTTTCCACTGTGTCAGGATGTTTTTGAAATGCTCCCGCTGCGCTTCGTTCATGTACTCTTCGCCTTTTTTGACCTGGTAAGGCTCGAAATGCTGGAATCCGCCGGCTGCACTCTGGCTCGCTGGCGCGCTTTTTTTGCGGGCATTAGCTTTGGCTGGCATGTCAATTGATCCTCTACGTCTCTGCGAAGGTATTGCCGCTCAGATTCGTTTAGTTTGCTAAAAGCTGCATGAATCGGAGCGGCGACTGTTGTGCTGCTAAATACGCCATAAGGGACAGGACATTTAATGACCACCCTTACCGTTATGGGCGGGGGAATTTAGCAGAAAAGCGTTGTGCAATCTAGACCAAAATGCGGCAAAGTGGACCTGAGTAAATTGGCGTAAAATGCGGTCAAAACGATTTGATAACTAGCGCTCTTTACCCGCATTATCCGGCCCGCAAAGGTCAAGTCTTGTCCATCAGGAGTTTAGTTTGATTCAACACGCATTAGCGGCGGCCATCCGGCGCGCGAACCGGTCGCTTGCTGCGCTGCCGGTTGCCAAATCGACGCTAGCAGTCGCGGTTGCTGCGGGCGGACTCGTTGCCTGTAGTTCCGATAGCTCCAATTCGTCTTCGTTTACTTTCGTACCCAACCCCGTGGTAATCGGTGCGCCGACAGCCGCCGGTTTCGGGACCTTTTCCGACAGCTACCAGATCAATGGCCTGGTCAATGCTGGAAGTGCCGACGAGCTGGTCTCGCAGATCGCGATCACTGCTAGCGTTGCCCAGGTCGATGCCAGCGGGAATTTGCTGCTTGATGCATCGGGCAATACCGATAATCTCAGTGCTATCGTCGGCGCACCGCAGGTTGTCGCGGATCCGCCTCTGGGTGATCAGACGGGCGGCTTTTACTGGCAGGCCGATATCTCGGTGCTTTCGACCGGCACCAATCTGATGGAATACACGGCGACCTACCCGGACAATCCTGATGCGCTCTCGGCTGATCTTGGTGGGGTGATCCGGGGTAATAGCTGGATGCGAGAGCTGGCAATCCAGTATGACCCAGCCGATCCCGGCGGCAACTCATATCTTTTGTTGGATCAGCTCGATACAGGTGCCGGCACCGGTATCCTGAGAGTTGACGCCACCGATGGAACGAAAGAGCGAATCGATTTGGATCAAACCGGGCTGAGCGATGGCGACCTCGATCGTCCCGTGGATTTTCTGCTTGATGACACCACAGCTTACATTCTCGACGGCGATACTCCGCGATTAATACAGGTTGCCGACATCACTGCCGGCACTCCGGTGCTTTCGGACGTTACGGACTGCGGTGAAGTTACCGACGAGCTCGCGCTGGTTGACCCGGTTGCGTTTGCTTACAATCCGGCGGCTGTCGGCAGCGAGCCTAGGTTCTTTGTGGCGGATCGGGGCAGCAAGGAAATTATTCTGATTGACGCTGATGACAACTGTACCGTCCTGCCGACCTTGCGTGCGACAGAGTTCGATGATCCCTTAAGCGATGATGTAGAGGATACGCTGCTGGTATCGGATGCCAAGGCCATATTGCCCTACGACATCGCTTACCACGCAGCCACTGAAACCTTGTTTGTCACTGGCGGCTGGCTGCTCAGCACCAGCATTGCAGTCGAAGAGACACTGGTGGATGCGAGTGGAAACCCTATCCTGGACGCCAGCGGCAATGAGCAAACCGTCGAGGTTGCCCGCGAGACCAGTCAGCCGTCGAACAATTTTGGCGTCCCCAGCATTCTTTATAAAATTGAGCTCGGGGAAGAGCTGGATGCCTCGGGCAATCCCACGAATCTCGATCGGCTGCACAGACAGCAGGTGAACTACGTATCCGAAACCGGGCCCAGCGAAGAGGGCGGCTCTGACGACACCGTGTTCAGGGTCAATCAGCCCGGCTCATTGCTGATCGACGGTGATCGGCTATTTATCGTGGATCGCTTTGCTGGCATCAATCAAAACTCTGAGGCACTGGCGGGTGTGTTAGTGGCCGATGTCAGCGATGGCAGGCCGCGTCCGACCGATATGGACGCGACGCCGATGCAACAGCCCGAAGACTATGTCTTTACGCCCGTTAGCGGTTTTTACACCGGCCAGAATATTGGTTCGCTAGATTTGGGGAATCCCTCGAATCGAGATTTTAAGCAGTTACTGGGCGTTGAGAGTTTTGCTATTCGCAGCGATCAGAATCAGCTTGTCACCTACAGTTCGGCGCTCGGCTCCTATCTAACTATTGAGCTTGCGCCTCCAGCAGTGGGTAGTGGCTGTATTGGCTTCGTTGGAACCGGTGCAGACCCCGACAACGCCAATCGTATTCAGTGTGATTTTGATGGTACGCGCAATCTGGTTCCCGGGGGCGCCTCGGTCGCGCGTATTATCGATGACGATGGTACTGACGAAATAGAGTTCACCCGCACCGGCAGAGCTAATTTCGATCCGCGCATTCTTACCTCGCTTGTGAACGATGGTGCTGACACCCTGGCCTTTGACCGCCTGACCGGGGAGTTCTCGCTCAATCTCGGCGTTTTGGGCACGCTATTCGCGAGCGAGGACAATGGACTACCGAGTGACGATAACAGCGGTTTGCTGTTCAGTGATGCCCGTGCGCTGGTCAGTGACGGCGTGTCAATCTACGCGGTAGCATCATTTTATGACGCGGAAGAGAGCTGCGTTCCGTCTGCGAGCGCCGCCTGTATTCCGGAGCAGTCCTCGCAGCTCATTGAGTTTTCCATCGGCGATCGCACGCGCAGCATCGTCGAACCCGATGCGGTTGGCTCAGCAATTGAGTTTATGGAGCCCGTTGCCTCAGAGGTAGTCTTGCCCAGGGTCTGGACCCCGGATATTGGCGATCTGGTGGGCGACGATCTGGATAATCGCCTCGCCGAGATATCCTTTGGCATTGACCTTTACACCGCTGATTCTTCGTTTGCAGGTTCGGGAACAATCATCAAGACCGAACTCGATCAGTTCGAACTGGATCTAGCAGCGGATCCGGCTGAGGTCGTCGACAATGAGACGCGTGGTACGCGGACGCTGCTGGCGAGCAACTGCCCTGCGCCCAATCTTGGCGCCGTCACAGCGATGGCCCGGGTTCGGTTCTCCAGTAGTGACATCAACGATGACGGTAACTTAACGACTCAGGGAACCGGAGATTTTGACGAGAGCGATGGCAATGTATTCGAGACCTTGAGTGCACTGTTGCTAGCAACAGATAACAACGAACTTTTAGCGGTTGATCTCTTGCTCGGTGACTGCGTTCAGATAGCTAGCTTCCCATCACCCGTCAACAGCCTGCAAATTACTGAGCAGCAAACTGAGCGTGATGACACCGATGGCAGTGATCAAGGGGGGGTGCTGCGCCGTGCTTTCAGAGTGGTCGCGATGAGCCCTGATGATCATACCTTGTTTGAATTGCAGTGTGAGGAGAATGACCCGCGTAACAACTTGAATGCCGTCAACATTGCCTGCGGGACACCGGGTAGCGGATCGCCGGTTGCCGGTCCGCCCCTGGCTCTTGGTTTGAATGCCTCAGATGGAAATCCTGTCGACTCGACTTTTATACCTTCACCCGCGACCTTTACTTTTTTCCCGGGAAACCGGGCCGCGTTCATTTTTGATGACCGTACCAACGCCACTTACTTGAGTGATATGTCGTTTCGCGAGGATAGCGGCCCTGGTGCGGGCGGCCCTACCGACACCGAGGACGATGCTGATTTGGCAACGAGACAGACGGTGATCACGGTTTTCGGATCCGCGCTGAACTGCGACCCAGAGAACTTTCCGGCTGCGTGCAGAAATCTATAGACGGGTTCCGGTTTAATTTTGCGCCGCAGCTGCTTTTGCTTCGATGCGTCAGGGTGAGCTCGGTTAATTGGCTCGCATAGCGTTGTTCCCGCTATTTTTTCAAGGTCACGAACAGCGCTTGCCCTTGCTGTTCGATGGCGATCGTTGTGAGCTGCTGTCCTGCACAGGGGCCTGAGATGCAATGACCTTCTTCAATGGTAAACAGTGCGCCATGTAGGTTGCACTGGATGAGATCGCCGCCCGGGTTGAGAAATTCATTCTCGCTCCACTCCAGCTCTACGCCAAGGTGGGGGCAGGCGTTTTCATAAGCAAAAAACTCTGAGTTCTGCCGCACCACGAACAGGGAAGTCTCTCCAACTTTAAAGCTTCGCGATTTACCCTCATCGATGTCATCGACATCACAAATTTTATGTTTTAATGTTTTCATTTCCGATAGTTTAACGTCTGTTGATCGCTATGGCATCGCTGTGCCAGATCTCTTTCTGGTGCTTTTCTGGGATCCGGAGCAAGCTAGATAGCGATGGTTCGATGTCAGCAGGTTTAGGGTGGCAATGGTTTTTGAAGTGTGTGGAGTTGCGTGAAAGACGGCGTCTTATTCGGTGTTGATGAAGAGCATCTGGTTGACTACCAGGGTGTGCGCATGCATCGAGATGTTGTCCCCCATTGGGAGCAGATACAGCGTGATGCCGCCGGTGCCGGCTTTGAGCTAAAAATCGCTAGTTGCTACCGGGGGTTTGAGCATCAGCTTCGCATCTGGAACGAGAAAGTGAGTGGGAAGCGCAAAGTTCTTGATGCCAACGAGGTAGAGCTTGACGTGACGAGCATGGAAGCGGAGGAATGTCTGTGGTCGATTCTACGCTGGACCGCTTTGCCCGGTAGCTCGCGCCATCATTGGGGTACGGATGTTGATGTCTACGAGAGTTCGACGCTCCCTCTGGGGTATCGATTACAGCTCACACAAGCTGAGGCTGCAAGCGATGGTGTCCTCGGGACGTTCCACGATTGGTTGAGCGACTATATCGAACAGCAGAATGTCTTTTATAGGCCTTACGATGGCAGTGGCTGTGTTGCATACGAACCCTGGCATCTCAGCTGTCGACCGATCAGCGATTCATTTCAGCAGGCGCTGAGTAAGGAGCGGCTTGTTCAATTTATAGAGGGGCAGCACGAGTTGTTGCTAAAAGATCAAGTGTTGGCAAGTATCGATGAGATCTACGCCGGTCTTGTTTTGCGCGCTGACGAGCAGGTGGCACACAGCTGATGCAGGATGTCTGGAGCGAGATCAAACGTAATGCGGTAGCAATGTCGCAGCGAGAACCGGTGCTGGAAAAATTTTGCCAGGATGCCGTATTGATTCACGAGCATCTATACCAGGCGTTGGTGTTTCAACTCGCCTCTCATCTTTCCACTCCTTTTGTCGGATTCGAAAATTTGCGAGAGTTGATGGCTGGTATTTATGCGCGAAATCCAAGGCTCGAGGAGGACGCGATCTTGGATCTTCTCGCCTACTTTGAGCGTGATCCAGCCTGCGATACCCACCTCCGGCCGCTCATACATTTCAAGGGTTTTTGGGCGATCCAGTGCCACAGGGTAGCGGCCCACTTATGGCAGAGTAAAAGGAAGTCGCTTGCGTATTTCCTGCAATCCCGCTCGAGTGCGGTTTTCGATGTCGATATTCATCCGGCAGCGCGCCTGGGCGGTGGCATTATGTTTGATCACGCAACCGGCATTGTCATTGGTGAGTCGGCAGAGGTGGGCGATAATGTGTCGATGTTACACGGCGTGTCGCTGGGTGGTTCAGGTGTTGCTCAGGGTAAACGCCACCCATCTATCGAAGATGGTGCGCTAATCAGTGTTGGCGCCAAACTTTTGGGTAACATTCAGATCGGTAAGGGCGTCAAGATAGGCGGCGGCAGTGTGGTGCTGGGATCTGTACCGGATTACAGCACCGTTGTTGGTGTTCCCGCGAAGGTTATTGGGCGATCAGACTTTGCGATGCCGGCGTTCTCAATGGATCAGTATATTCCTGCACCTAACGGCGACGCATAGCCAGCGCGTCTGTTCCGAAAATCCCTCCTTGTAAAATCTTCCATACGTTTGCGCTGACAGTGAAAGCTGATCGCCACAGTGTCGCTGCCAAATTTAATCGATGGCTGCAGTTAAGATAAACTGTTAGCGTCATGCGCCTGAATCTAACCGTTTTTCTATTTGGTGAATAATAGCGTTTGCTCGAAAAAAAGACCAAAAAACAATCAGGTTTTCTTGCGGTTCTCGACAAATACGCTATATACATTGTTGGGTACAGTGAAAGAGCTGCCCGGTGTAAATGGCTGACCCCCAACAGGGTTTCTCGTCAGATGGGGCTAGCGTTGATCTATGTGTTGATGCTGCCACATAGTCAGTTTGAAATTGCTAATTCGGCTTGGAGATTAGTGTGAGCGTTAAATTACTAGATAATGAAGCTTTCTTTGGTTTTAGGGTGCGCCGTACCGTCGACGGCAAATTGTTCCAGGAGTATTTTAGCCTCAAGAAGAACGGCAAACGCCTAACGGGCGATGCAAGAAAGCGTGTGGAGTCTGCCGCATTGCGCCGTGATAAGGCTTTGGCCAAAGCCCAGGTGGAGGCCAAGCAGGCAAATAAGGCTGAACGTTGTTTTAATCCGAACGGGTCGGTCAGGGGTATCAGCTATCTGGTCAAGACAGAAAAAAGCGGCACTAAAACGCCAATCTTTCAGGTTGGTATCGCCTCTGAGTCCGATGGGAAGATTATTTGCACGAGCTACTCTATTAACGCTCATGGAAAAGAGGCGGCCTGGGCAATGGCTGTGGCGACCTTTGCCCAGCACAAAGATATCAAGAAGGGCACCAAACTATACAAGCAGTTGTTAGCGGCGATGCCCAAGCGAGTCTCCTCGAATAAGAGGAAGACTGTTAAAAAAGCTGGCAAGAAATCTGCAGCCAAAAAATCAGCTAAAAAGAAAGCTGTGAAAAAGAAATCGGTGAAGAAGAAAGCCGCGAAGAAAAAAACAGCGGCTAAAAAGAAAGTTGCTAAAAAGAAAACGGCGGCAAAGCGTAAAGCAACCAGGAAAAAAGCCGCGAAAAAGTAGTTTTATAACAGCCCGGTAATCGTGCACCATCGCCGCGCGCTCGATGGGTGCACGATCATCGCTTTGTCGTTGCTTTACTTGGCGGCGGCGACGGATTTTTCGATTTCAGCCTTGGCCTCTGCTGCGCCTGCCCATCCCTGTACTTTCACCCACTTGCCTTTTTCAAGATCTTTGTAGTTTTCAAAGAAGTGTTCGACCTGTTGCAGTAGTAGGGCTGGAAGATCAGTTGCTTCCTTAACTTCACTGTAAAGCGTTGATAATTTTTCTACGGGAACTGCCATCAATTTCGCGTCGAGACCTGACTCATCTTCCATCTTGAGTACGCCAACGGGTCGGCAGCGAATGACGGAGCCATTGATGAGTGGATAGGGCGTTACCACCAGTACATCTAGTGGGTCGCCGTCCTCTGATAGCGTGTTTGGAATATAGCCGTAGTTACAGGGGTAGAACATAGGGGTCGCCATGAAGCGGTCCACCATCAAAGCCCCGGTATCTTTGTCGACTTCATATTTAACAGGGTCACTGTTGGCGGGTATTTCAATGATGACGTTGATTTCTTCGGGGATGTTTTTACCGGGCGCTATGTCGTTGATGCTCATTGCTGGTCCTGTTCGTGACTGGTGGGTGGTTCGGGCGCAGTCGCGCCTGTTTTTGGCGGGCGCGATGATACAGAAGCGGTCAGTCCGCCGCAATTGGGGAGAAGGTTAATTTTTAGCCGACTGGCCGCTTGGTTGAAGGCTTGGGCCCCTGTCCGCGGAGGCTAGCGTATTTTGTAGCCTTTTAGTTTCTTTGCGACCATAACGGACTTCAGCTGCGCAAATTTCGGTGTCCCGTTGGCATACGGGGGGTAATCCTCGCCCTGAATCAGCGGCTGGAGGTAGTCGATCCCTTCTTGCGTGACGCCAAAGCCATCGCGAGTGATGTAGGATCGCGGCATCTTCTTTTCTATATTGGCTACGTCGGCCAGCGCTACCTTGTCGATTTTCCAGCCATAGCGCTTGCTCTTTTTGCGCTGAATAATAGGCATGATGGCATTTTCGCCGGCGAGGGCGTAGTCAACAGCCGCCTTGCCAACCGCGTAAGCTTGCTTGACGTCGGTGGCAGACGCAATGTGGCGAGCGGCTCGTTGTAAGTAATCAGCTACCGCATAGTGATACTTGTATCCCAAATGTCTGGCCACCAGTTCAGCCAGTACCGGCGCGACCCCGCCAAGCTGCGTATGACCAAAAGCGTCTTCGCTGGCGCGGGCCGATAAAAATTTGCCATCCGAGGTTTGTGCACCCTCGGAGGCAACCACAACGCAGTAGCCGTAGCGCCTAACGCATTGCTTTACTTTCCGCAAAAACTTTTCCTGATTAAATGCTATCTCGGGAAACAGGATGATATGTGGTGCGGCCTCGGGTTCACTGTTGGCCAGCGCGCCTGAGGCGGCGATCCATCCCGCATTGCGACCCATGACCTCGAGAATAAAAACCTTGGTCGAGGACTCGCACATCGACTTGATATCGAGCCCGGTTTCTTTGGTCGACACAGCGACGTACTTGGCCACGGAGCCAAAGCCGGGTGAGTTGTCAGTGAACGGCAAGTCGTTGTCGACGGTTTTCGGGATGCCGATACACTGGATGGGATAATCCTGCTGCTTGCTGAATTCCGCAACCTTGTGGCTGGTGTCCTGCGAATCACCGCCGCCGTTGTAAAGGAAATAGCCGATGTTGTGAGCTTTGAATACTTCAATCAAGCGCTCGTAGTCACGACGGTTTTCTTCAATACTCTTCAACTTGTAGCGACAGGATCCAAACGCCCCGCTCGGTGTGTGTCTGAGTGCTTGAATTGCACTGCTGGTCTCTTTGCTCGTGTCAATTAATTCCTCTTTAAGTGCTCCAAGAATGCCATTTTTGCCAGCGTATACCTTGCCAATCTTGCCTTTGTTTGCCCTTGCAGTTTCAATAACGCCACAGGCAGAGGCGTTGATGACGGCAGTTACCCCGCCCGACTGTGCGTAAAAGATATTTTTCGGTTTCATGATGATCTCTGGTTGCTGCTGGCTAGCCCGCTGACAACGCTGCGATTGTTTCCGCAGTGCCACTCAGAAATTCGCGGGCGATGGACCAGACGCTGGTTACTGACTTAGGGTAGCCCGATGAGGCGTTTGCCTCTTGCGGTTGATTGCATGGCTTGCGCTGCCGGTTGCAGCGCCAAATTCGAACCACTCATAGAGCGTTGACATCGACGAGTGAGGCGATAAGGTGTCATATCTGAGGTTTTTGCCGTTTTCCGGAATTGCAATAGTTTTTCGACGAGAAGGTATCTAATTGTAGTCGAAATGGCTGGCTAATACCGGTGGCCTGGCGACCTTCCACAGGGAATATTATGCAGAAAAATAGCTCGATCTACTTTCTCGGTATCGGCGGCACATTCGTCGGTAGCGTCGCGGTGCTGGCGCGTGAGCTGGGTTATCGCGTCGGTGGCGTCGATCAGGCTATCTATCCCCCCATGTCCAATCAACTGGCTGATCTGGGAATCGAGTTTGATGAGGGCTATGCCAATCACAGTCTCGGGGCTCGAGAGTATCAGCAGGTAATTGTCGGTAACGCGATCTCCCGCGGTAATCCGGCTTTAGAATATTTACTCGACGAGGGTTTGCCCTTTTGTTCGGCGCCCGAGTGGATGGCAAAGCACTTACTGGGACAAAGGCATGTGCTCGCCGTATCGGGTACACATGGTAAAACGACGACGAGCAGTATGTTGGCCTGGATTCTGGAGTGCGCAGGTCTAAGTCCGGGTTTTCTAATAGGCGGCGTGCCCGAGAACTTCCCGACGTCCGCTCGATTGGGAACTGGAAAGTACTTCGTGATAGAGGCGGACGAATACGACTCGGCATTTTGTGACAAGCGATCGAAGTTCGTGCATTACCGCCCGCGCACGCTGGTTATCAATAACCTCGAATTTGATCACGCCGATATCTTCAGCGACCTGGCGTCGATTCAGACTCAGTTTCATCACCTGATTCGCACTTTGCCCCAGTCTGCCGATATTTTTCTCCATCGCTCGTCTGCGCTGGATGAGGTTATTGACCAGGGCTGCTGGTCGCAACTGCATTATCTCAGCGGTGAGGGAAGCTGCTGGCATGTGCAAACAGAGCACGCTGGTCTGCAATCGTTTTCGATTCACAAGCAGGAACCTGCGGGTGTTGGACAGGCTGAGCAGGGGTCGATTGAGTGGTCTCTGGCCGGCCGGCACAACGTCGATAATGCCGTTGCTGCCGTTGCGGCCGCCCGCAGCGTCGGCGTCCCGGTAGCTGAAGCCTGTCGCTATCTTTCAGGCTTTAAAAGTGTCAAGCGGCGCATGCAGCACATTGCCACGGTCAATCAAGTCGACGTTTTTGATGACTTTGCCCATCACCCGACCGCGATCCAGCTGACATTGGAGGGGGCGAAGCTGCGTTATCCCGACCGCCGCATTGTAGCTGTTATCGAAGCGGCCTCTAATACGATGCGTAGCGGTGTACATCATGAGCAGCTACCACAGGCCGTCGCAGCGGCAGACTCGGTCTGGTGGTATCAGGGCAAGGCGAGCAATCCCGACCTGCCGCTGCCCGAATTCGATACAGAGCGAGTCGTTATAATGTCGAGCATCGATAGTCTGATCGAATCGATCACCGGCAGCTGCAAGGCCGGTGATCTCATTATTATCATGAGTAATGGTGGGTTTGGCGGTATTCACGGTCGATTGGTTAGTAGTCTGGAGGCAGCCTGAGTCTGTCTCACACTAGGGAAATTTCATGGAACTGTATAAAAAGCTCGTAATCGATCGACCCTGGCTGGCTTTGATTTTTGTGCTGCTGCTGTGTGCACTGGCGGCAAGCCAGGCCAGAAATTTTCAGGTTGATGCCTCAGCTGATGCGCTTGTTCTCGAGAGCGACGAGGACCTGGAGTTTTATCGCGGTGTGGTAAAGCGCTTTGGCTCATCTGAGTTTCTGATTCTCGCCTACGAGCTGAGGCACCCAATCATGAGTGACGAGACGCTGCAGTCACTCGACGCATTGGTCAGTGATCTGCGGACCATCGAAGGCGTCACGTCCGTCATGTCGATACTGGATGTGCCCTTGCTCTACTCGCCCAAGGTTTCTATCGCAAGTCTTGGTGAGGGATTGAATACGCTGCGCACCAGTGGTGTTGATCGTGAGCTGGTGGGGCAGGAACTGGTTGAAAGCCCTATCTATCGCCAGCTGCTCAGTAGTCTCGATGAGAGTACGACCGCGATACAGGTCAACCTTGCTGCCGATACGCGCTATGGCGAACTGCTGGAACAACGGGAGCTGCTGCGCAAGCAAGAACTGGCAGGAGAGCTCGATGCCGAAGGTTTAATGCGCCTGAAGCTTGCGGAAGAGGCGTTTAAGGCCTACACGCCTATTGCCACGGAGCGGCAGCAGAGGTTGGTGCGCGATGTGCGTGCTGTAGTGGACGTCCACAAATCAGAAGCGAGTCAAATCTATCTGGGCGGTGTGCCCATGATTGCGAACGACATGGTCGCATTTGTGATGAATGATCTGACTACCTTCGGGCTTGGCATTCTAGTGTTTATCGTCGTGCTGTTGACCGTGATTTTCCGGGAGCTGCGTTGGGTTGCCCTACCAATATTGGCCTGTGTTTCGACGAATGTGATGATGTTTGGTGTGCTGGGTGGATTTGACTGGAGGATGACAGTTATTTCCTCAAATTTTGTCGCGCTCTTATTAATTATTACTTTAGCGATTTCTGTGCATTTGATTGTGCGCTACCGAGAGCTTGAGGCGCGTGATCCAGACCTGTCCAGCAGTGTGCTGGCGTACGAGACGGCTAAGGCGATGTTCAGGCCCTGCGTCTATACGGTTCTCACCACCATCATCGCCTTTGCATCGCTGGTGATCTCCGGTATTCGACCTGTTATTGATTTTGGCTGGATGATGACAGTCGGCGTCATGTTGGCGCTCATGGTGACCTTTCTGCTGGTGCCCGCGGGCATGGCGCTGGGGTGGGGCGGGCGAAAAAGTGTCGGGCAAAGTATTTCTGAGCATTCAGGGCAGAGCGATGTGTTTACCCTCAAGTTTGCCAGTTTTGCCGAGCGCTACGGGAAAGGTGTTTTGGTGTTTGCACTGCTGGCGCTGGTTCTCGCAATCGCCGGCCTGGCCAGACTCAAGGTGGAAAACCGCTTCATCGATTATTTTGACGAAAGTACAGAGATTTATCGCGGTATGGAGCTGATCGATAGTCAGCTCGGAGGGACTATACCGCTGGATATCATTTTATATAACTCGGCGCTGGATACTGGTTTCGATGCAGCGGGCGATGTGGATTTTGCCGACGATGATTTTGACGAGTTTGAGGAAGCCGATAGCGACGAGTTCGAAGATGAGTTCGGGGACTTTGAACAGAGCTCATTCGCACAGAGTGATTTTGATGATGACTTTGGTTTTGATGACGAGTTCGAGGCCGCTGAGTCTGGTAATGGCGCGGTTGCCTCGTCCGCTGGTCAGCAAAACGACTGGTTCACCCGCGCGGGAATGGATAAGGTGCAGGTGGTGCATGACTACCTCGATAGCCTTCCACAGACGGGTAAGGTGTTGTCATTGGCCACGCTATACACGGTGGCCAGAGATCTGCTCGGCGGCTCTGTTGATGACATTCAGCTTTCCTTTGCTCGCCGCGGGCTGCCTGACGAAATTAACGAAATCATGGTTGACCCCTATCTTCATGCCGAATCCGGTGAGACCAGAATCAGTGTCCGGGTTAAGGAGACCAGCAGGTCACTCAATCGAAATGAGTTGCTGGAGCAACTCGATAGCCACATGCAAAACGAGCTGGGCTTCACGCCCGATCAGTATCGTTTTTCCGGCATGCTCGTGCTGTATAACAATATGCTCCAGAGTTTGTTCACCTCGCAAATCCTGACGCTCGGTGCGGTGTTTCTTGCAATAACCGCCATGCTTTTCGCATTGTTCCGCAATTTGCTCGTAGCAGTGCTCGGTATTTTCCCCAATTTGCTCGCAGCACTGTTGGTCTTGGGGGGCATGGGGTGGTTCGGTTTGCCGCTCGATTTGATGACAATCACCATTGCTGCTATCAGTATCGGTATAGGCGTCGATAACACAATACATTACATATACCGGTTTCGCGTGGAGTACGAAAAGGATCGTCGATACGTTGCAGCGATGTATCGCAGTCATGGCAGTATCGGCAGAGCGATGTACTACACCTCGCTGACGATTATTTTTGGATTCTCGATACTGGCACTTTCAAATTTCAAACCAAGCATATACTTTGGGCTGTTAACAGGCGCTGCGATGTTGTCGGCATTGCTTGGCGCTTTACTATTACTTCCTCGTCTGCTGATTTTGTTCAAGCCGTTTGGCCCCGCGGCAGAGACTCACTAGCTAGTCTGGATCTTGCTGTCGACTTTCTTCGTATTAAAGGCCTCATGAGTTAGCAATGGAATGTCGGGCTGGATGCGGGGCGTGCTGTATTGCGCCGTCAATCAATGAATCTTTTGTGGGAATGCCGCAAGGTAAGCCAGCTGGTGTGCGCTGCGTCCATCTCGATGAGGCGCTGCGCTGCGGCCTGTTTAACGATCCTAGAAGGCCTGCAATCTGTTCATCCTTTCTTCCTTCGCCAGAGTTTTGCGGCTCTTCGCAAGCGGAGGCGGTAACGATTCTTCAGGTTCTCGAGGTCGAGACTCGAGGCCCCGGTTGATAGAAATGTGACGCGCATCGCACATCCATCTACGGCAATCACCTCTATACTGAAAGTCCAGAACAGAATTCGAGCCGGTTGAAATCTCGATGGATTCTGGATTAAACAATCAATAAATTGAGAAATGCCAAGGCATTGAGTGTCGGGACGCTATGTATAACTTTATCGACTTGGAAGCATCAGGGCTGGGTGCTGGCAGTTACCCCATAGAAGTGGGTGTGGCGCTGGCTTCTGGACAGACGCGGTGCACGCTCGTATGTCCAGCGAAGGACTGGAGCCACTGGGATGACTCTGCCGAGCACCTGCACGGTATTACCCGAGATACACTCTTACTCAATGGTCGCTCGCCGTTAAAGGTGGCAATTCTCTTGAACGAATGGCTTGGGGATTCGGTTGTTTATTCGGATGCCTGGGGTAACGACGCTTGCTGGTTGGCACGGCTGTTCGACGAGGCAGGTATGCAGCAGCGCTTCAAGATTGAAGCAGTGACGGCTATTCTCAGTGAGCGACAAATGGAGCTCTGGTCCTATGCGAAAGAGCTGGCCGAGCGCAGCCTGTTTCTCAAGCGGCATCGCGCGTCCAACGATGCCTTGATTCTGCAGTTCACCCACCAGCTTCTCGAAAGCGAGGAGCTCTCCTGTGAAGCTTTGGAACATAGAGCAGAGCTACAGCGCAAGATTCGTGGTGACATTAGTGGTGACAAAGCGGGTAGTCCAGTGTCCGCCGCAACGTCAGAGGGTGAAGATTCTGGTGTCGTCGATATCAACTCGATGAAAGCCTTGCACGCCGATGTTCAACTGCGTCAGCTGCAGGGCGAGAAAAGTATGGAGCGGCAGCTCGCTAGAGCTGAAGATGAGCATTTATTAGACATTCTGGAGAAAAAACAGCTCCAATACTGAAGATCTATTGGCGTACTCGCTGCGACAGACTCCCCTATAGTCCGCGCACGTCCCGCCGATAGCGCGCCTCATCGGCGAAAAGAAAAATCTTGTAAAGGTAGGTCAAGTGATTCCGGCTCGCCTTGTTTCGGTGAATCCCAGCCATTATTCTGCGCGGCCATGCAGCGTGTAGACGGTTGCCGTCTGGCTTGTGACTATTCCAAAAAAGCGCAAATTGTCGATCGGCATGGCTTTAAGATGAGCGATTTGACCGCGATCTGCACAACAGCTGGACTTTTACTAGACACTTTTTGCCTTAAACACGCTCACCTGTCCGGCCGTTCCGCGCAAGCTATCCCGCCTCGTCAAGACCGCTCGCTTTTTGGGAAAAAATGTAGCGAATTCAAGCACAAACATGAGCTTGAGCTATCCTTTATGTTGGGCTGAACCTGCCATGGGGCTGGCGTCTGGCGTGTTTGCCCGATCGCAACAAAACAGAGTTTTTATGGCGGCCGGTGAGCCGAGGTTCGCTAGAGGACTGGAAAACGAACTAGAGATAGCTGATTTGTCGCGCGGTCTTGCCGCTGCGAAACCCGTTAGAGAATGACTTATGAAAAATGTCGATAAGTGTCGTCCCAGAAAATTGTTTGCTGTGTACCTATGGCTGACATTAATGCTTGTCACGTTTGGCGCGCAAGCCTCGGCTGAAAGCGGCAGCTACCTGATCAATGCCGGTGATGTGCTCGCGGTCGATGTTTTCAACGAAACAAACCTCAGCGAAGAGCAGGTCGTCGTCAGGCCCGACGGCTTTATTAGCGTGCCAGTGGTTGGAGAGGTCAAAGTAGGCGGCAAGACAGTGCAGGCAGCACAGGACGCTATTGCAGCGGAGCTGGATCAGTTTTTGAAAGACGAGCCCAACGTTGTGATTCAGGTAATAGCGACGCAAGGCAGCAGGGTTTTCGTTGTTGGTAAGGTGCAGCGTCCGGGCGTTTTTGCACTGACCGGTCAGCTCGATGTTATTCAGGCTTTGGCGCTGGCCGGGGGTTTGAATCAATTTGCTGCCGAGAACCGAATCAAGGTCTTACGCCGCGACGAAAATGGAGAGCAAGCCACCTATAAATTCCGCTACAGCGATATCCGGGATGGCGAAAAGCTTGAAACCAACATACTGCTGCGTAGTGGTGATGTGGTACTGGTTCCCTAGTTGTAATGAACCATTGCGCTTTATTCACGCCGCTATCAGGCCTTAGCTGCATGGCTATGCTATTGGCAGCGCAAGGCGGATTGGCAGCAGAGTACGCGCTCGACAGTCGTTACTCATTAAAGGCGAATTACGACGACGCCTCTAACACCGCGCTGGGCGACGAGCTTTTTGACGGTGAGTTCGAGGCGAACTGGGATTTTAGACGCGGCCACGAATTGGGTAATCAAAGCATCGATCTTGATCTGAGGCAGACCAATTTCAACGATGCCGATCGATCGCGAACCAACGGCAGTTTACGGTTCACTAATTCCCGAAACTGGGAGCGAGGCAATTACAGCTTTTCTATAGGACGCGCCTTGAGCACGGTGCGCACTAGCCGCCTTGATTCGTTTGGTGATAACCAGTTTTTTGTGCTGGATCTGAGTCGGGTGGAAACAGATACCGCACGATTCAGCGCAAGCTATTTAATGAGCCCGCGGGACACTTTGCAGTTTTCAATTTCGGGCCGAAAGCGAGAGTATGATTCAGAATTCTTTACAGACTTTGATTCCTACAGTGGCTCCTTGCTTTACAGCAGCGCAGTCAATGAGCGTTTTTCGTTGCAGCTTGATGTGAGCGCTTTCAGACTGGAAAGTACGCCGAGTTCTCAGTTGGTGGCGAACCCTAACCTCGGGATACTTGCATTGTTTGATCCTTGCGCGTCCGCGCTTGCGGCGCGAGACCTGTCTGCTATTGGAAGTACGCCCGATGGTGATGCGGTCGATTGCCTTAAGCGGCAGGACGGAGAGAATACGCAAGATACCTATAGCTATCGAATAGGCTTGAATTACGATTTCACCGAGAAGCTGTCGCTCAATTTTCTGGTAGGGCCTCGAGAAACGACAACCGATTCCAGATTCGAGTTTTCTAATGTTGATGGCGCACAGAGGTTAGACCCCGTTGACCCAATATTAATCGACGATCAACGTGGCGATGGTTTGAGTTTCCAGCTCTCGCTGGATTACGTTGGAGAGCGCTTGCGTACTGAATTCAATGCAGAATCCAACGAGGTTGCTACCAGCAGGGGTATTCTCAACCAGGAGGAGCGTTTCGAGGTCTTTACCCGTTACGCGGTCTCGCCAACCATTAATGTTAGGGCGGAGGCTCAGTATATACAGTCTGAGACGCTGGATCCGCAGGATACAGTACTGTTTGAGAGGGATTCTTATCGCCTGTTTTTTTCTGGTAGCTGGGACTTTGCGCAGCATTGGTCTTTGGTCGCAAACGTCTGGAAGGACTTTCGAGAAACTGGCGGCACGGGTACGGATACTACCAACGTTAGTAATCTGACGCTGGTATGGAATCCCCAGGAGAAAGTCTGGTAGAGAAAGGTTTAAGCATCTGGACTCTGCTGTCTGATGAGAGTTTGGTTAAGAGCGATTTAGACCGGTGAGGGTTCATTGGCTTTAATCGCCCAAGTTTATTGTGAATGATATGGTAGATACTCAGTTTGAATATGATGACGGGCCACAGCGCTCGTTAAAGGATTACATCAATATCTTCCGACGCCGGAAGTTATCGGTGGCTTATACAGCCGCTGCTATTTTGGCGATCGCGCTGCTTGCCGCCTATTTCTGGCCGCCGACCTATGAATCTGAATCGGTAATTCTGATCGAGCAACAGGAAATTCCTGCGGATCTCGTGCGGTCGACGATTACCAGCTACGCCCAGCAGCGCATAGAGGAGATCAAGCAGCGCATTATGACAATCGGCAACATCATGGAGATTGTCGATGAATTTGAACTGTATTCACAGAATGATCTGGAGCGCAAAACGCGTACCGAGATTGCCCAGGAATTTCGCAATTCAGTTTCAATCGAACCGATCAGCGCCGAGGTTGTCGATCCGCGCAGCGGTCGACCTAGCACAGCGGTTATCGCTTTCAGTCTGGTTTATCGCGGTGACCAGCCAGCAAAAGTACAAAAGGTAACAAGCGAAATCACCGAGCTCTATCTTGAAGAGAACCTCAAAGAGCGTCGCGAGGAGTCGACCAGCACCTCCGAATTCCTTGAAAGTGAGGCTGATCAGCTTGAAGAAGAGCTTCGCAAGATGGATGTCAAAATCGCCGACTTCAAGCTCGAAAACGCCGACGCTCTACCCGAGCAAAAAGGTTTTAATCGTTCTATTGTTGAAAGAACGTCTTCCGAGATCGATACCATCAAATCCCAGGTTGCAGAGCTCAAAAAGCGCAAGGTCAGCCTTGAAAGCGACTTGGCACAGCTTAGCCCCACAGCGCCGGTTATCCTGGCTACGGGAACCGCAGTGCTTAGTGATGCCGATCGTCTGAAAGCCGTTGATACCCAGCTGCGACAGCTGGAAGCGCAGTACAGTGACAAACATCCTTCGGTTAAGCGCCTAAAAAGGGATAAGCAGGAGTTGCTTGATCGAGGCGTTTCCTACAACGAGCGCGATGAGTTGCTAAAGCAATTGCGCCTCGAGAAGGATCGCCTGTCTGCTCTGGAGGAGCGTTATGCAGACAGTAGCAATCCAAAGATCAGGCAGTCGCGAGAGATCATTGCTTCGCTCGAGCGCGACCTGAAAGACGATGCCCTGCTCGCCGCCGAGAAGCCCGATAATCCCGCGTATCTGGTAATCGCAAATCAACTCTCAAGTATCGATGCTGACATTGCAACCAGTACTATCCGTCTGGCTGAGCTGGAGGAGAAGCTTGAGCTTCACGAGCTCCATCTTTCCAGAACGCCTGAGATAGAAAAACAGCTGACATCGCTGGTACGGGATTATCAGAGCTTAAATGGGCGTTACAGGGATATCCACTCCAAGCAGCTTGCAGCTGAACTGGCGCAAAGCCTTGAAACAGAGCGCAAAGGCGAGCGCTTTACACTGATCCAGCCGCCTGAATTCCCGGGTGAGCCGGTGAGCCCCAACCGTCCTGTGATCGTTTTCCTTGGCGCTGTGCTTGCTGTGTTTTCCGGTCTTGGACTTGCGGTCGCGCGCGAGGTGATCGATGAGGGTGTCTACGGTAAGAGTGAAGTACTTGCAGCGACAGGCGCTGCGCCGCTAGTCGTCATTGGTTATATGGAGAACAAGATTGAGAAATCCAAGCACAATAGAGCGCGGCTGTATTGGGTTGCAGGTCTGGTCGTCTTTGCCTTGCTGGCGATTATATTTTTCCATAATTTCGTTAAACCGCTCGATGTGACGTGGTTTATTTTGATGCGCAGATTGGGTCTTTAATACAATTTTTCGGGAAGTTGGCCAGGTAAATTACCGTGGAAAGAATTCAGGAAGCTATTGAAAAAGCAAAGCGTGAACGTTCAGGTCGTATTGGCGCCTCAGACGGGAAACCCGCGAGAGCCGATGCAGAGAGTTCGTCTGCCGTTGCGGAGGTTAAGAAGCCCGAGAGTCGCGCGACTCAGCCGAACGAGTCGATCCGCGTACAATACTCTGACACCCGTCGCGTTGAGATGACTGAGCCCGCAATGAAAGAGAAGAGAATCGTCGCCGGCTTTTCGCATGATGCCCGATCGGAGCCCTACCGCCAGTTGAGAGGGCAGATACTCAAAAAATTTAGAGCCAACAATTGGCAGACGCTCGCTGTGACGAGCCCTACCTCGGGTTCAGGGTCAACCCTGACATCGGTTAATCTGGCGATTAGTTTGTCAATGGAGACCAATCAGACAGTTATGCTCGTTGATCTTAATCTTCGCGAACCTGGCGTAGCATCAATATTTGGTTTGGAAGGCGTTGATAAAGGCATTGCGGAGCATGTGACTGATAATTATCCGCTCGAGAAAATTCTGGTTAATCCTGGTTTTGAAAGGCTTGTGTTGGTGCCTGCTGTGGCGCGGTCAGGGTTTACCTCTGAAATTTTGAGTTCTCCAGAGATGTCTGTGGTTATGCAGGAGATCATTGATCGATACCCTCAGCGCATTATCATCTTTGATTTGCCCGCAGTGCTCGACCACGACGATGCGCTGGTTTTTGCGCCTAAGTGTGACGCTACGTTGATGGTGCTGGCTGAAGGTGCTAGCAGTACGTCTGATATTGAGCGCACTTACCAGTTGCTTGAAGGCTGCAATATTCTCGGCTCTGTTCTCAATAAAGTTCGATATACCTGATCGCTGGTTGTCGAATTTTCTAAGGTTATAAATCGGCATGTATCTCGAGCATTTTAAGCTAACTGAAAAGCCGTTTAGTCTTATTCCGGATCCTGGTTTTCTTCACTTCTCTGACAAGCATAAAACTGCTTACAGTTTGCTTGAGTATGGTTTGTGGGAGCAGACTGGTATTACGGTGATCACTGGTGAAGTTGGCAGCGGAAAGACTACTTTGCTGCGGCATTTGCTCCAGCAGATCGATCAGAGTGAACTGTCGATCGGTATGATTAACAATACTCATGCTGCATTGGGTGACCTTACCCAGTGGGTCGCCTCTGCGTTTGCGATTCCGCATGAGGGAAAGGACAAGGTCAAGCTATTTGAAGACATCCAGGCTCATCTCATTGAAGAGTGGGCTAAGGGCAAGCGGGCCGTGCTCATTGTTGATGAAGCACAGAATATGGATGCAGATACACTCGAAGAGCTGCGCCTGTATAACAATATCAATAGCGATGGCTATCAGTTATTGCAGATTATCCTGGTCGGTCAGCCAGAGCTTCGCGACACCTTGCGCTTGCCTGAGCTTTCGCAGATGGCTCAGCGAGTTTCCGTTGAATACCATATTCAGCCGTTGAGTTGGCAGGAAACGGCCAATTACATCAGGCATAGAATGTCTACCGCTGCTGCTGAAGATGCCAAGAGCCAGGCCAGTCGAACTTTTGACTCAGTCGCAATGGCCGTAATCTTCTATTTTAGTGGCGGCGTCCCTCGATTGATTAACACTCTGTGTGATTTTGCGCTGGTGCATGCCTATGCGAAAGGCGCAATGATTGTAGATCTTGAGGTTGCGCTAGAGGTTGTGCGCGGCCGAACAATCGGAGGAGTAAATCGTTACTCCAATAATCAGGAAGAACTTGATCTGGTCTGCAAGCGCGTGGACGATGCAATTGGTCTCAACCTTGGTGACCTATACAAGGAAGTGACGGCTTCATAGTCAGATGGTCTTACACGAAGTCTATTCTTAATCGGACGAAAAAACATGAAGGTAGTAATGATAGGTGCCGGCTACGTCGGCTTGGTTTCCGGCGTTTGCTTTGCCGAGTTTGGTGCAGATGTCGTCTGCATTGATGTCGCGGAAGAGAAGATAAAGGCGCTAGAGTCGGGACAGATACCCATTTACGAGCCTGGGCTAGATGCCCTGGTTGAAAAAAATGTGGCGGCGCGTCGACTGTCGTTTTCTACCAGGCTTGCGGACCACATTCCCGGTGCAGACATCGTCTTTATTGCAGTGGGAACACCCACTCGCCGAGGTGATGGGCACGCCGATCTCACCTATGTCTACGAAGCGGCCAAGAACATTGCCGAGCACCTCAGCGGCTTTACAGTCGTTGTAAACAAATCAACTGTACCGGTAGGAACTGCGCGGCAGGTTTCCAGAATTATTGGTGAGGAGAATCCCGGTGCGGAATTTGCGGTGGCTTCCAACCCGGAGTTCCTGCGTGAGGGTGCTGCGATTAGCGATTTTATGAGGCCGGATCGTGTTGTTCTTGGCGTCAACGACGCGCGCGCTGAGGCGCTTTTGAGAGAGCTTTATCGGCCCATTAACCTTATCGAGGCGCCAATCCTGGTGACGAACTGGGAGAGTGCGGAACTGACGAAGTACGCGGCAAATGCTTTTCTGGCGACAAAAATAAGCTTTATCAACGAAATAGCAAACCTGTGTGAGGCTGTCGGCGCCGACGTACATTCGGTTGCTAAGGGAATGGGGCTTGATGGTCGAATCGGCAAGAAATTTCTGCACCCAGGGCCTGGCTATGGTGGCTCTTGTTTTCCGAAAGACACGCTAGCGCTTATTAGAATCGCTCAGGAGAATGGAGAGCCGTCAAGAATTGTTGAGAGCGTTGTAGAGGTCAATGCCGCGCAGAAGGCTCGTATGGTGCAGAAGATTCGCGGCGCACTTGGCGATGTAACTGGCAAAAAGATCTCAATACTCGGACTCACGTTCAAGCCCGAGACAGATGATATGCGCGATTCTCCTGCGCTCTCTATCATCCCTGCGTTGCTGGATAAAGGAGCAAGCATTCATGCGCACGACCCACAGGGGATGGATGAGGCGAAGAAATTGCTCGGAGATTCCATTGTCTATGAGGCAAATGTGAATGATCTGGTTGTTGACGCAGATGCTCTGGTGCTACTGACGGAATGGAATGAATATCGCAGTCTCAATCTGGAAGACATTCGCGAAAATATGCAGGGCAATGCGTTTATAGATCTAAGGAACGTTTATGAGCGCGAACAGATGGAAGCACGTGGTTTTGAATACTTTGCCGTTGGCAGGTAAGTGCGCTCGTATGTTTGCGGTTAGGAAGATTAGTGATTGGCTTCTTTTGGGTCGAGGACTGGCGATAGTATGAGTAAAACTAGCTATCTGGTGACCGGCACGGCAGGGTTTATTGGTAATGCTGTTGCCCTGAAATTGGTCGAGCGCGGTGAGTCGGTTATTGGTATTGATTCAGTCAACGATTATTACGATGTTAAGCTGAAACGCGACAGACTTGAGCGGCTCTCTGTCGCTGACAATTATCGCCATTTTGAGTTTTGTCTCTCTGATAAAGAAAAGCTGGGACAGGTTTTCTCACAGTGCTCGCCTAAATTTGTTATCCATCTCGCTGCGCAGGCTGGAGTCCGGTACTCGCTCGAGAATCCCTATGCTTATGTCGACTCTAATATCGTTGCGTTTGTGAACATTTTAGAGCAGTGTCGGCACCACGACGTTGAACATCTTGTTTATGCTTCCAGTAGCTCTGTATACGGTGCGAATACAAAGCAGCCATTCTGTGTTTCGGATGCCGTTGATCATCCCGTTAGTTTGTATGCGGCGACAAAGAAATCGAATGAACTAATGGCACATACTTATAGCCATCTCTACCAGCTGCCGACCACCGGGCTACGATTTTTTACTGTATACGGACCTTGGGGGCGGCCCGATATGGCGCCGATAAAGTTTGCCACCAAGATTTCCAGAGGCGAAGAAATCGATGTCTACAACTTTGGCGACCACAACAGGGACTTCACTTATATCGACGATATTGTAGAGGGTGTTTTGGCGACTTGCGAAAGAACTGCGCGCCCGAACCCTGCGTGGACCAGCGATGCGCCAGACGCAGCCTCCTCCAACGCGCCCTACAGACTCTACAATATAGGCTGTAATCACCCGGTCAATCTGCTCGACTTTATTGTTTGTCTGGAAGATGCGCTCGGCGTCAAGGCTAAGAAGAATATGCTACCCATGCAGCCAGGCGATGTTAAAGATACCTATGCAGACGTGTCATCTTTGATTGAGGATGCTGGTTATACGCCGTCTATCTCGGTCGAAGAGGGTGTGAGCAAATTTGTCGACTGGTTTAAAAGCTATTACTCCAACTAGCGAAGAGCTATTTAAAAACGAACGTATTAATGACTTCTCCTTCAGAATATAAAAAGATTTGCGTAGTCGGGCTCGGCTATATTGGTCTGCCCACTGCTTCGTTGTTGGCGACTAAGGGTTTCACGGTGGTTGGTGTCGATGTGTCGCAGAGCGTCGTCGACACCATTAACGATGGCAAGATTCATATCGTTGAACCGGATCTCGATATTCTGGTTAAGTCCGCGGTGAACTCGGGGAACCTCTCTGCAAGCCTGGAGCCAACGGAAGCGGATGTGTTTATTATCGCGGTGCCGACGCCCTTCACCGATGGCGGTGCCGATCATATATCGGGCAAGAAGCCCGACCTTAGTTATATTGAAGCGGCTACTCGAAAGATATCTCCCTACGTTAAGGAAGGGAATCTAGTTATTCTGGAATCGACCAGCCCAGTTGGAACCACCGATGAAGTTGTGGCGCAGATTCTAAAAGAGGGGGGGCATAAAGTTGGTGAAGACGTTTTCGTATCTCACTGTCCAGAGCGTGTCCTACCAGGGCGGATTCTGATTGAGCTCGTTGAGAATGATCGGGTTGTTGGGGGTATTAACGAGCCTTCGACAAGTGTGACGGTGGATTTTTACGAGCGATTCGTGCGCGGCGCTGTTTTGCCAACCACGGCTAAAACTGCAGAAATGGTCAAACTAACCGAAAATTCGTCGCGTGATGTACAGATCGCTTTTGCGAACGAACTCTCCATGATTTGCGACTCTGAAGGTATCAACACCTGGGAAGTGATCGAGCTTGCAAACAGACATCCCAGAGTTAACATTTTGCAGCCGGGCCCCGGGGTTGGAGGCCACTGTATTGCAGTGGATCCGTGGTTTATTGTCGATCGATCGCCGATGCAGTCAAGACTGATCAAGACAGCGCGAGAAGTGAACGACTACAAGCCAAATTGGGTTCTGGAGCGTGTGAAAGCCTGTGCTGCAAAATTTAAAGATCCAAAAATCGCTTGCCTCGGCCTGGCTTTTAAGGCGGATGTTGATGACCTTCGTGAATCACCGGCCTGTGGCATTGTGCGCGAGCTGCGAGACAGCAATGTGGCCGATTTGCTGATTTGCGAGCCGAACCTGTCGAGCAGCGACGAGTTTGATTTGACCGATGTTGATACAGCCGTACAGGCCTGTGATATCGTTTTGCTTCTCGTAGACCATAAGCCATTTCGTCGTTTGTCAGCCGCCGACTTTAAGGAAAAAATAATTATTGATACGCGTGGCATCATACGATGATGAGACACCCTAAGCGCGGTTTGGACTCCAGGCATTGAAGCAATTTAGGGACATCGGTTCATTATCATTCCTTAGTTTTGCCGGAATCGTTACATCGCTCTGCTATACGATAGCGGTAGCGATTGTCTTTGGTGTCAGTCGCGATGTAGAGATCTTTTTCGCCGCTAGTCAGGTCTTTATGGTCTTTGCCGCACTGGCACAGGCTGGACAGCTGACAGAGGCTTTCATACCCATATTCCAGAAGATTAAGGTCGAGCAGAGTGTTGAGCAGGCTCATCGGGCCGCAGGCGTGATGTTTGTCTGGTTGCTGGTATTCGCAACCATCGTCGCCACACTGGTTTTCATATTCTCTAAAGCGATAGTTTCGGTTCAGGTTAGCGGTTTTTCCGCTAGCGATCAGTTGCGTGTCGCTGAACTTCTGCTCGTGTTTTGTCCGCTAGTAGTCGTGCAGGTGGGACTGGCTTTTCTAAAAGGTGTTGCGCAGGCTGAGAAAATTTTCCTCTGGCCTGAATGGGCGGGCATTGCTGGAAGCCTGATCAGTTTAGCGGCGGTTGTGTTCCTTTATGATATGGGTGCTATGGCGCTCGTTATCGGGTTGGTCTCTAATGTTGTTTTACAGTTTCTAGTTTTATCCTCCGGTCTTTTGAGAAATGGCTTTAGATTTTATCTGGGTATGCGTTCCGAGTTTTTTAGCGTGCGTGAGGTTTTTGGCAAGCTACTATCGACGTCATTCTATGCATTGACTGCGCAGGTAAGTGCTATAGCCATGACCTCGGCGCTAAGTAACCTCCCGCAAGGTGTCCTGGGTGCTTACAATTATGCGATGCGAATTTTTTCAAAGGTCGGCTCCGTCATTCTGAGACCGATTACGATTATATTTTTCAGTCATTACTCAGAGGCCTATGCCCGAGGCGGCAGCGAGTTGAATTCACTGGCAGATAAAGCGCTTGGTTTCGCGCTTGCTCCTATTGCGCTGAGTGCGGTTTGCTGTTTCGCTGCGGGTCAGTATTTCCTGAGCGCAGTTTTCTTGGGCGAAAAGTTTCCGCTTGAGATGATAGAGGTGACTTACTGGTTTGTTGTGGCTTATATGCTTTCTTTTCTGGCTTCCGGCTTCGCCCAGATTGCCCGCAAAGTTGTTGTTTCCATCGGGCAATTCAACCTGCTGTACTTTTATTTGAGTTTGGGCAGAGTGCTGTTGGCGATATTGACGCTGTGGCTGATTGCTGAGTTGGCTATCCCCGGTGTTTCCGTCATCATACTGTTAAACACGCTGATTACGGCTGCGGTTGCCGGGATAGTGTTGTATGTCAAAAAGCGCGAGCTGTTCAGGTTCTATCGCTACGGTATGCTCTTTAAGTGGCTGCTCGTTTGCGTATTAGCATTGAGTTGCAATTATTATCTGATGAGCGTCGTGACGCTTCCAGCTCTGGGCTCTTCAGTGCTGACAGACTTGCTGGGCGGAACGCTGCAGGCGGCTATAACAGCTTTCGTCACGATCTTGCTAGCCTGGCTCATTAATATTGAAGAGGTGAGAGTTGCTTTCTCCTGGTTGGCGTCCCGCATCGAGAAGCGAACTTCACAATAGTGGGTTTGATGGCGGGCCAACGCCTAAGCGTGGCGGCTTAGAATTCTGGCGTTAATCTTGTTAGCAAGTTGAAGGAGAGGGCACTTTTAGCCTAAGTTGCTCTGAGTCTGGGAGAGGGTATTTACTATAAGTAGTATTAACGGGTGTATCGTTAAAGACAGAAGTTCAAACTATCGACGCAACATGTCATCCTAGCCACTCCAAAAGCTGGTCGCGCATCTTTATGGCGCTTTTTTCTTGTGGGTGTGCGTGTGAACTGTCAGTGGTTTCAAGTGATAGCATCTTTTGTACTGCATCTGATAGTTGTTCTTCCGTTGGTGTATCCGAAATGGTTATCGAGTTTTCAAAAAAGCTTGATGCAAATTTCAGTTTTTGGTGTAGCGAAACTCCAACACAAGGAATGCCAAGCATCCCAGCTATATAGATTGCGTGCATTCTGGCGGTTATTACCAGCTTTGCGCCAATAAAAATTGCATAAGCATCATCTATCCGCATGCTGTTGGGGTCCCACTTCCATACTGCATACCCTGCAGCCTCGATTTCTTCTATAACAGCTGTGTCGTATTCAGGTTGAAATGAGGCCCATCTGACCTTGTGTCCGTCTTTCTCAAGTCTTTTTGCATTTGCAAGCAGCGCACTGAGGTACTTATTTTTCGCACCTCCGTATCGATATGTTCTGATAACGATCAAAATTGTGCTTTCTTGCGATCTAGCATCGATTCCCCGCAATTTGGAGCCATCAAGAAAGCACAAGTCGGTTCCGAGGGTTGCGCCTTTCGCACCTGCTTTTATCGCCAGTCTGAGTGACTCGGAATCTCTTACATAGGTGTGATCCTCTAGTCGTAGCCTAAGCGTGCAGATACGTTCTAGAGTTGAGTGATGGAAAGGACCAATGCCCAGACCAATGGACATGAATCGGGTGCCGCGAAGCTTTGCGCTCCATATAATGGCAGCTTCCCTCAGGAGTCGCCTTGAAATATAACGAAGTGAGGGTTTTTCGGTGTAATCGAAAAGCGTTCCACCGCCCCCGAAAATTACTCTTGTGTCTCCCCAGTATATTCGTTGCTTGGCTTGGGCAGGGTCGACTAATTCAGCTGAGGGAAACCAGCTGGCAAGGTAGCTCGCTTCCGGGTTGGCGCAACTAATTCTGATCTTCTCGTTGCGACTATGAGGCTCAATGGCTGAATAGACGATGCTGAGAAGTAGGTCATCACCAAAGTTGTGATGGCCGTAGTACCCGGCTATGTGGATAGTCATGTTTCTAGCTCCAATGCTTTGTCGCGTCTTCGGGCATCAAAAATTGATCTTTGTTCTCGATCGCCCTGGTTACGAGTTGCATTGTCTTATAGTTTGCAAGCTCATCTATCGTACTGTGCTTGAGAGCTACAACATTAGTGTGGCTGGGTTCAATAAACACATGAAACGGAAGTTGATATCGCTCGAAAAGTAGGTAGGCGTATCTCTCGGCAAAAATACGGTTTTTCTCCTCGTCTATGCCTTCTGTGTTCCAGTCAGAGAGCAATTCGAAATACTTCTCTTTGCTATCGATGTCGATGGTAAACCCTTTTCCTCTGAAGTGTGTTCTGGAAACTACCATACATGGGACTCCTTCCAACGGAAGCTCCATTCCAACTGTAGATGTATGGACAATTCCAAGATCCGTTATTCCAATTATCGACCAGCTGTTTACTTTTTCGTGCGGCTCGATAATTCTTATGTGATTCGGCAGTGAGGAAAAGTGCTCACGGACAACTTGAGCAAAGGGTTGGTTGGTTCCAATGACCACCTCAGCAGGGTGCACTTTGACGATGAGTTGTAAATGGGGTTTGTCTAAAAACCATGTGATTGTTTGAATTACCCAATCGATAGGATTCGAGAACGCAATTTCTCTTTGCGCGCTGGCAGCATCCCAGAGGACATTCGTAAACAGCGTGAAGGTTGTAAGGTCTTTGTTAAGCCCTAGATTTTCAAATGTTTCATTTCTGTCGCTTTCGGCGCCAAAATTGTAAACGAGTGTATCCTTAGAGTGTGAGCGGCGGGACTCCAGGTAGTCGTCTATAAGCTTCTGTTGTGATGAGGTTAAAGGCTTCTGCTTTACTTTTTCCCATTCGTCAGATACGTCCCACCAGTCACCGCCCGTTGACCAATTGAATTTCTCAGCGTTTGCTTTTTTCGTTTTGCTGTAGGTGACAACAGGTACGTTGTTGCTGTTCAATACTAATCGTGCGGGGCCCCACGTCGTGTATATTCCATGAGACATAATAATTCTGTCTCTAGCTTTCTTAACTAAATATGCCCCTATGGCCTCAGAAATTGCGGCGCTCTTCTTAAACATAGCTCTCCGCTCGGCTAGCCTATGGTCATTTTCATCAAGAACGCCTACGCCGAAGTGCTTCAATAGCGATGAATCAATCTCATCCGGCCAGTCTTGTCGATGATCGCCGGAATCTGAAGCGATTATTTCGGAAACGCGGGTCACCGGTATGTTGTAGCTGCTCATGAGACGGTTTCCATAGCTCCAACATTTTTCACAGATTCTCGGCCATTCACTCTCATTAGCAGCCTTTTTACTATCGCATAGTGGGAGCGCTTTATCGCAAACTATAGCTTCAACCTCGTGCCCCCTATTTTTAAGGGTTAGTGCTAGCACTACATCTACAGCCGAGTTATAAGTGTGCCCTCCAATGATCGTAAGGAAGGAGACTTTCAGCGGGTTTGCGTTTCTAGGGGTCTCTGTCGAAACAAAATCTCTCGCTTGCGCGAGAAGCACTTCTCGCCCCAGCGTCTCGCCTAATTTTTGATATGGAATACCAAATAAATTTGCGACTCTGGCTATACCTGGAACTAGATTTATCCGCGCTTTATATTTTAATGTTCTGAGATAGCCGCTCATGGCCGGTGTTCCTTACAGTGTTTGTGTTAGCTTTTGGACTGACTCTAGACAACCTATGCTTTCGAGTTCTGGATAGTTTGCCTCTAGTGATTTCATGGTCAGCAGGTCTTCGAGCGTATCTAGAGTTATTCTCTTCTGATGTTCAATGCCGTAAAAATTGCTTGGAAGTGCTAACCTCTTGTATACATCGGAGTTTCGAATATCCCAGGTCACGTGTTCTTTGGCTTCGGGTGAATGATCTCCGGCATAGCACTCTCGCAAGGCATCGCATCGAACGATTTCGCCGCTAAAATGAGAGAGTGGCGCTATATAAGCATAGTCCGCATTTTCTGCTTTGGCTGCCTCAAAAAGCCCGTCAATAACAGCCGGCTGTGCAAGGTAATTGTCGCAGGTGATGCGCAGACAATACTCCCCATCGTACCCCTCAAGGGCCTGACAAAATCGGCTCAAAACGTCATCTTCACTGCCGACCAGGAACTCGGCGCCGGTATTTGCCACATAGCTCTGCATCGCCAGATTCTCCGGCCTGTCGCCGGTAGCCAGAACGACCCGGTCGACATGTTCGGCGGATTGAGCAATCGAAATCGCTCTCTCCACAATATGCTGACCAAAGAAACTAAAGAGACCTTTGCCGGGGAGTCTCGTCGAGCCGAGACGAGCCTGAAGTATCGCAATCATGGCGGTGTTATAACGTTATTTTGTGTAAAGCTATGAAAAAGGGGATTCCACCGGCTATGCGCCGGCCCGAAGGTGGGTATCATACTTTTTTTGCACACGTAATCAACAATTTAGCAACGGGCAGATGCAGGTCTGCTCGGTTGAGTCGCGCAACAGCTGCTAGACTTAGTTGTTCACCGGGGAGCTCTGATCGCTGGTCTCCGGGGCTGAATAGAAAATCAAGAAAGGTAAAGAAATCAAATGACAGATAATTTCACTCCCGAGTCCATCCTGGTGACCGGTGGTACTGGTTCTTTTGGCAAGGCATTCGTACAAACCGTGCTCGACTCGATGCCCTCCGTCAAACGGCTCGTTGTATTTTCGCGTGACGAACTTAAACAGTTTGAGATGTCCCAGCAGTTCCCGCGCAGTAAGTACCCGCAAATGCGCTACTTTATTGGTGATGTTCGGGATGGTGCCCGGCTGACACGAGCCTGTGAGGGAATCGACACCATCATCCACGCGGCTGCGCTTAAACAAGTGCCGGCGGCCGAAGATAATCCGATGGAGTGTATTCTCACGAATGTCCATGGTGCCCAGAACGTCATCGATGCGGCCATGAATAGCGGTGTGAAGCGGGTGGTTGCCTTGTCTACCGATAAAGCCGCCGCGCCTATCAACCTTTATGGCGCAACAAAGCTTTGCTCGGATAAGCTCTTCGTCGCAGCCAATAACATCAAGGGCGCCCGCGATTTGCGCTTTTCAGTTGTCAGATATGGCAACGTTATGGGGTCACGGGGCTCTGTCATCCCGTTTTTCCTGAATCAGCGCGCGTCTGGTACGCTGCCCATAACCGATGCAGGCATGACGCGATTCAATATTTCGCTCAAGGAAGGCGTCGATATGGTTTTACACGCACTGGAATCGGCGCTCGGTGGCGAGATCTTCGTGCCCAAAATCCCATCCTACAAAATTCTCGACGTCGCCGAGGCGGTTGGGCCCGAGTGTAAAACAGAGCTCGTTGGGATCAGACCGGGTGAAAAATTGCACGAGGAAATGATCACTGCTTCCGATTCGTTTATGACAGTCGATGTCGGCAAATATTACGTGATACTTCCGCAGACCCATCGCTTTAGCGCCCAGGATTACTGCGAGGACGTTGGTGCGAAAATGGTTGAGGAGGGTTTTACCTATAACTCAGGCACCAATACTGAGTGGCTATCAGTAGAAGAGCTTAGAACGCTAATAAAACAGCATGTCGATCCAAACTTCGCCGCCTAGCGAGCGCAGTGTTTTTATCGCCGGTGGGCGTTCCTGGATTGGCTATCACCTGACAAACTGCCTTCAGGCGCTTCACTGGCAGGTATCAGCAAGCAGTAGTCAGCCCAGTGCGGCGGGTTTTTCCAAGCTTGCCACTGTACAAGACGTTGATGCGCTACTATCTCGCGCCAGCCCTGCCGTTATTGTCAATCTGTTGATTGGAATTGACGAGGAGCACTGGAAGATACACCAGGCTTTTTTGCGCTGGGCACAGGAGAATAAGGCGCACTATATATACGCTTCTTCTGCATTGGCGCTGGATGCTTACCGTGGTGAGCCTCTGCACGAAGAGATGCCGGCAAACGCTGTTTCGGAGTACGGCAGGTTCAAAGCGCGCTGCGAAGGCTCCCTGCACGAGGCGAGATCGCTGGACGCATCGATTTTGCGATTTGCTTCAATTCACGGCTGGAGCCCTTACAAGGACACGCGCACCGAGGTTTTGCTGCGCAAAGTGGCTGCGGGTGAAACAATCGAGGTTAGTCCGGGTGTCATACAGAATCGCTTGACCGACACGATTTTGTGTTCGGCCATTGCGAATATCGTGGATCGACGCGAGCTGGGTACATTCCATTTGGGCCCGGTAGACAGCAGCGAAGAAATCGAATTTCTCCGCTCTCTGGCGACTGCTTTCGGGCATAGTGATAGTGGTATAACCGCGGGAGAGCAGCGTGACGTCAATCTGGTCGTTATACCCGGCGCTGCTGCCGCTCGAATTGATCTTGAAACAATAACTGAAAAGCAATGCCTTGCTCGTCTGTGTGAGCGCAGCGAACTATCGCAACATAAACATACAACTGCAACATCATTGGAAAACTCATGACTATCGAAATTGCCGGAAAGAAAGTAGGACCCAGCGAGCCCTGTTACTTCATTGCTGATATCGCTGCTAACCACTGTGGTGAACTCAGCATTGCCAAGGATCTGATCCATGCATGCGCCGAATCCGGCGTCGATGCCGTCAAGATGCAGAATTTCACGGCGGCGACAATCGTTTCCGACTACGGCTTTAAGAACTTGTCCGGTGTAGAAACGCACCAGTCTAAATGGAAGCAGTCGGTTTTCGACTCCTATGACGCCGCCTCGATTCCGCTGAGCTGGACCGAGGAACTCAAGTCGCTTTGCGATAAGCTGGGGCTGGCATACTTTACTTCGCCCTATTCGCTTGAGCTCGTACATGCGGTAGCACCGTCAGTGAGTGCCTTCAAATTAGGCTCAGGAGATATTACCTGGTTAGAAGAAATCAAGGCGATGGGAAGCTATGACTTGCCACTTCTTATCGCTACTGGCGCGTCTACGATGGCGGAAGTGGAGTCGGCCATGGATGCAGCGCTTTCGGTTTCCAATCAAACTCTCCTGATGCAGTGCAATACCGAGTACACCGCAAGTATCGAGGATACCCAGGAGCAGCGTTACAAGCGTTTTGAGCACATCAATTTGCAGGTGCTTGCGACATACGCCAAGCGATGGCCCGGTATTCCGCTCGGGCTTTCCGATCATACTCACGGCTCGATGACCGTGCTTGGTGCAGTCGGGCTTTTCGATTGCTGTGCCGTTGAGAAACACTTTACCTTCGATAATTCGAAAGAGGGACAGGATCATTCCTTTTCGATGACACCGGCGACCTGGCTGGAAATGAAGAATGCGACAGAAGCGCTACGCAGTGAGTTGGCATCTGAAAAGCCAGAGACTTTTGAGGAGCGCCTGGATATTGTTAAGCGTTTTGTCGACGATCCAACCGCACTGGAGCTAGCGATTGGTGATGGCGTTAAAAAACTTGAAGCGAACGAGGTTAATACAGTTGTTGTGCAACGGCGTGCGGTACGCGCTACCCGATCGATCAAAGCGGGTGAAGTCCTCAGCAAGGAAGATCTGTTTCCTCTGCGCCCCTGTCCAAGAGATGCAGTGACCCCGGCGAATATTGATGAGCTGGTGGGTAAGACACTGCAGCGTGATATTACCGAAGGCGAGCACTTCGTGCAGGATGATCTCTAGTGTCGTTCTGAATAAAAACAGTCTTACTAATCGCGCCGGTGTCACAAAACCATGTCTAACGACTTATTTGAAAATCCCTACACGGACCAGACCCGAAGGGAGTTTTGGGAGATCTGCGTGAAGCGCGATCTCGAGGCATTTCTCGCGCAGGACTGGTCGATGACTGCCTGCGACTTTTGTACGGACGATTTTTTTGGTCTTGATGCGCAGAACCAGACGAGCCCTGCGCAGTGGCGACCCAAATACGCGACGCTCGAGGCTTATCGTCAGGACTTTGATCTACAGGCCGCGGAGTTTGCGACTAAGGAGTTTGCAGACGACCCCCGAGAGGCTATGTATCGGGCATTGACGATCACAGACCCTCAGATCGAGGGTGAGCGCGCTCTGGTAACCAAGATATTCAAAGGCCAGCTTAAAGAGAAGAACGGCGACATCACGCTGCTTGACTGGCAAAGCGTATTTCAGTTCAAAAGGAAGGGCGGGCGCTGGTTAATCACGGGGTTCGTCGGCTACATGCCCAACGATTAAACGAGAGCTGTTCCCGGTGACTCCTACAGTAGCGATCAGAGCCGATGGCAGTCAAGGCATTGGTATGGGTCACATCATGCGCTGTATTGGGCTGGCGCAGGAGTTTCGTGCCAGAGCGTATCAGGTGGTTTTTATTTCAGCTGTGCGTTCCGCACAGATCGAAGCGTTGGTTACAAGCTTTGGCATGGACTACGTCGCATCTGATCTTGAAATCGGCAGTGCCGACGATCTAGCCTTTACGCTTGCCACCTGTCGCGATCGAGAAGCGTGTTTTCTAGTTGTCGACGGCTATAGGTTTGGTGCTGACTGGTTGTCTGGTTTACGGAGCGAGGGGCTCAGTGCCATGCTCTGGACAGACTATTGTCAGGCGCAGCGCTTGCCAGTTGACCTGATTCTCGATCAGACCCCGGCAGACAACTTTGTACTGTACGAGGCCGCTTCAGCTGCGAACACCTTGATTCTGAATGGCCTTGAATACGCGGTGCTGCGCGATGAGTTTTTGCGACACCCCGGCATCAGGCGGCTGCGCGAGAGTGTGGAGCGAGTGCTCGTCACCTTTGGCGGGGCAGATCCTATCGGAGCTACGGTCAAAGTCACTGAAATACTGCTGCAGACTGCCTGCGACGTTCACTTTGATATCGTGGTGGGGCCTGCAAATACACGAGTCGACGAAGTCAGAGTGCTTGTCGAAAACAAGCCAAACTTTAGCTTGCATGTTGCCACCAAGGAGATGGCGCGACTGGTGTCCGAAGCAGATCTTGCGATATCAGCTGCCGGAACAAGCCTTTGGGAGTTTGCTTATTCGGGATTACCGACGATCGCCACCGTGATTGCGGATAACCAGATTCTGCTGGCTGATTCTTTAGAGCGGCTGCAGTGCAGTGTTAACCTGGGGCGGATTGAGGCTGTGCGGGCTGAAACACTGGAAGCGGAGCTCGCTCGTTTGCTTGCGGAAACTGATCGCTTGCGCACTTTTAGCCAGCGGATGATGCGTCTTGTCGATGGTGAGGGTCGGGCACGAGTGGTTGATAGCGTCGAGGCGATGCTTCGCGAATAGTCAGGTACTTTAAGGCGATATCCGGCGGTGTGCGGTTGCAGTTTAGGGGCATGGTGTGCAGAAAAAAATATTATATCTATCCAAAAACGACGGCACCGATATCAGGATAGGGAAGGAGTGCAAGAGTCTTGTTGCGGCGGGGCATCAGGTGCTTTTTGTAGGCTGGGATCGTGGCGGTGCTGGTTTTGCAGAGGATGTTGAACCGCTGCCGGGTGTTGAAAAGCGAATTCTCAGACAGGAGGGCGGCTACGAAAGCGCGCGAGTTCTCCTGGTTTTTTGGCGCTATCTTCTGTTTGCCTGGCGCCAGGTGCGTCAGTTTCGCCCCGACTACATTCAAGCAGTTAATGAAGACGGGGTGATTGTAGCGCTTCTTTGCAAGCTCGGGCTTAAGACACGCGTAGTCGCTGATATTTTTGACAGCATGGCGTTTCGCTATGCGGATAAAAACTTTCTGCTTCGATCGGCGGTACGATTTTTTTCCAAACTGGCGTGGCGCAGCGCCTATCGAATTATCGTGACGGATGACGAGCGAGCCAGCAAGTTTGAAAGCTACCGCGACAAGCTGATCGTTTTACCGAATTATCCCTCGGCGCCCGGGTTTTCGCCGCTAGAGATTAAGCAGCGCATTAATCGTAGCGATCAGCTACAAGTCTATTTTGGTGGCACGCTTAACTCGGCGCGAGGGCTGCATTTGCTGGAAGCTCTGGTGAAATCGCCATTAAAGGTCAAGGTGATCTGCGCGGGGTGGGTCTACGACGAGGTTGCGCAGCGTTTCGTGGATCTCGAGGATGTTGAATTTCGCGGAGTTTTGAGTGCGGAAGAGTCGCTAAGGGTGGCGGCCGAAAGCGATGCAATCTTTGCATTCTACGAGCCGAGTAATCTCAATAATATAATGGCGAGTCCAAACAAGGTATATGATGCGCTGATTGTGGGCACACCATTGCTTATGAACTCTGAGGCCCAGATTTCCAAGTGGGTCGTCGAGCGACAGCTTGGTTTTAGCTCGCCCTATGCGGATGTGGACGGTATCTTGAGCATGGCAGAGTCGCTTCTACTCTGGAATCAACAGCGTTCCAGTCATGCACAACGTTTGCTTAGTTTGTCGGCCGAAGGATACAGTTGGCCGGCTGTGGAAAACAGGCTTACCGATATCTTTCGCTAATGGTGCATTTTCGAACAGCTCGGCCGATTTTCTCTGCGGGCTCTTGTAGTAATGGAAGTGTTTACAGAAACGACTGTTTAGTAAAACTGGGTTCAAGAAGAATATGAGCAGAAATAAACGCGATCTCTGGAACGTTCTGGTGGGCCGCCTGCCGTCCCGGCGTATTAGAAAATACTTCGCCCGCAAAACCTTTGCGGAATTTGCGGAAGGCGCGTTTATTGGTCTGCGTGTGAACGTTTATGACCCTGCCAATATTTCGATTGGTTCGCGTTCGGTGGTCAATGCGGAATGTGTGCTTGATGGTCGTGGCAGCCCGCTTGTGATCGGCCACGATGTCGATATTGGGACGCAATCGCATATCTGGACGCTCGAGCATGATTTTAATGACGATGATCACGCAGTCGAATCGGGCGCAGTCAGCATTGAGAATCACGCATGGGTCGCCTCAAGAGTTACGATCCTTCCTGGCGTGACAATCGGGCGTGGTGCCGTGGTCGCCGCAGGATCAGTGGTGACTCGCGATGTGCCACCCATGGCAATTGTCGCGGGTACGCCGGCGAGACAAATCGCGGTGCGGGAAAATAAGCTGCAGTATCAATTAAACTTTAACCCCCGGTTTAGATAGCGTTACGCGATGAACGTTGGCTACTTTCCGTTTTCCCCGGGCGGCAACCCTTACCAGAACCTGTTCGCAGGTGCGCTTGAGTCTGCCGGTTTAACCGTAACCCGAATACCACCCAAAAAGTGGTTTCCAATTCGTTCAGCGGTTAGCGTTGGCACTGATCTGCTGCAGTTCGATTGGCCGCACGACTGGTATAACGGCAGAAACGGGGTTAGTAGAACGATCAAGTCTTTGATGTATAGAGATGGTTTGCGCCTCTTGAAGGATCGACCTCTGGTGTGGACAGCGCACAACCTCTATACCCATGGCGCTGAGGATCTCGACTATGATAAGCGCATGATGCAGCGGCTCATCGATCGATGCGATGGAATCATAGTGCTATCCGAAAGCGCTGAGAAACAGATGCGAGAAACCTACCGTCTCTCGGCGGGAACAGAGGTTTCCGTCATTCGTCATGGGCATTACATGGATGTCTATCCCAGTGGCGTCACGCGTGCACAGGCCAGAGAGCAGTTGGCTATCAGCGCCGATGAGAGAGTGGCTTTGTTTGTGGGTCGAATCTTGCCTTACAAGGGCCTTGAGACATTGATTGATGCTTTCAGTGAAGCCGGGGTTTCAGGTTCAACGCTAATGATTGCGGGTTCTTGCGCCGATGAATCCTATCGCAAGGTGCTCACCGATTTGGCAGCGTCACGCTCCAGTGAAAACGTAAGCATTCAGATCGATGCCCGGTTTATCCCGGATGATCAGTTACAAACTTATTATGCGGCGTCAGATGTTGTCGCGCTGCCATTCAAAAATATTCTGAATTCCGGGTCCTTGCTGCTTGCCATGAGTTTTGGTAAGTGCGTGGTTGCGCCAGATCGCGGATCCATTAGGGAGGTCGCGTTTCCTGATGGGTGGTTTCCTTACACGCAGGATGCTGAGCTCGGCGCCGCTTTGAGGCAAGCGCTTTTGTCTGATGATCTCGTTGAGCGGGAGGCCAGGGTGGTCGATTTCACGAGTACCAATTACAGTTGGCAGAAGATAGGTCAACAGGCAAACGCGCTTTACGATTCAATATCCTAGTTTGTTATCTACTAGCCCGTATACTGCCGTTATCTGCACTGTAGAGAAATTCGTTCACACTGCTTTACTGGGCGGATAGTATTTCGATCTCGCCGTCTTCACTAATGATCGCACCTCGTTTGCCCAAGCGATATTCCCTACCAAGATAAATCAATGTCAATCCTTCAAAGGGGTTGTCAATCTCACGCCATAGGCGGGTGTTCTGATAAGAGGATCCCTTATCAATTTTTTTTGCCACCGCTGCGTAGTAGTTGCCTGGTGAGCCAGTACGAGGGCGAGGGGATGCGATCTGGTTTTTGCTCCACGTTGCTTTCTCGAGCGTCTTTCCGGTATAGCTTTGTGCATCGCCCAGCTTTATTCGCACACCGGCCTGCAATGGAGAGTCGATTCGCAGCGTCCATCTCAGTTCATGCCACGCAGGCGAATAAATCAGTTGGCCATCGCGAGCGACGTTGTCAAACTCAATGGGACCTTTAATCCATACGTATTTTGGTGGCGGATAAGGGCCGTGACCCAGACGAATAGCGGCTTTAGCGTCTCCGGATGCACTATGCATAATATCTTCGGCACCGGTAATGCGTGTGGCCTCGATGATAGTTGCAGCATCAATTGGATCGTCGCGCGTGTCGTCATGCTTGCCGTCTTTATCGATAAAGCCTGTTAACACGAGACCAAAGGGCAGTTCGCTGCCCGCACCCAGAGTCATGCGGCTAGATAATCGCGCCCAGGGGTTTCCGCGTATAGCGATTGCCTCGTGGTTAATGGTCTGGGTAATTCGCGCGCTGGGTACCTCGGGGTAGTGCGTGGGCGGTATTAGCGGGGGTGCTGGCATTAGGTGTAGCAGACTATTTTGCATCGTCGCTTCGACAGGTCGATCGATTTCAATGTTGCCAGCATCGTCCTTTCCCCATTCGATAGCGAGCGGTGTGTGCACTCTTTCTTGTTTGAAAGGGCCTTTAACGTTGATCTTGAGCCGGATCGCTTTGTCATCGGGGTGACTGGAAAAGCCGTCGATCTTGGGCACGCAGCACTGTCTTGCATCCCAGCTGTGTTGCCCATCTATCGAGTATCCGATCGACGAGTAAGTCATTTCAAACGGGCTGTCTGCGTCCAGCCCGGAAAGATCTCTGACAAGAAAACCCTGCAAGCCGGCGGCGCCATACTCAAAGGTCACGCGCCCTGAGGCTTTCGAGAGTACGCCAAGGTCAAGCCCGCGATTGGCCAGGCTACTGCAGACGCCGTCAAGCTGTGCCCGTGCCGCGCCGGTTCCCGGGAAGTTGGTGCCCTGACTATAGGGATCGGAAAATACCACATCGAGTAGTGTTAGCGAGCGTATGGGGTTAGCTTCTCCATGCGCTCTTATTGTCACGCCCGAATCATAGAACTTCCCGGAGAGCGTAATATCGAGCAACTCTCGACCGGCCTTTTCGCGGGCCCAGCGTTTCTGTAGTTCCCTGGATGAATTTTTTGCAAGTGGCGCGGATTGAATAAAAAGGCCGTCGCCCCAGGTATGATTGAAGTCCGCATGGATTTGAACTTCGTGAGATTCTTCAGGCGCCTGCCTGGCTTTAGGTACGTCAATGCTGATCAAACCAGAGCCGGAAAACCACCGTATGCGTGGGTAGAAGCTTTCGTGGGCCCTGTTAATTGCGCCCGCTTGATAATACGGGTTCTTGCAGTTGCCCGCCTGTACGCGCCAGCGCGATCCCTGGGTCCATCCCCATGGCTTGCTGGCGTCAAAGCTCTCGTCTCTGAAGGTGACCCGATGTTGCGAGCCTGATTCGCCGACTCGTAAAACCTGTGGGGGTGCCGGGAAGTGCCACATGCGATGGTGGGACACGGGACCCTCCCCATTGCCGACAGTCGCAGGGTGAGACTTATCGCTGTCTGCGACATTGTAAATCATGATGTCTGCGAGCGGCGATTTCATGACCAGCGTGTGCATATGGCCCCAATCGATAAACGACATACGTGCATCGACAGCGGGTGGTCGCCAGAACAACTTGTCGCCCCAGTTTTGTTTTAAGCGATTTAGAAAAGGCGCTAAATCCTGGCCTTGCTCAAAAGGGTACCAGGCAAATTCTATTGGCTGCGAGTTGGTATTGAAGTCCACGCCCGGTGCTCCATCCCGCACCCAGGCCCAGCCAGACGCTTTCTCCCCACGGACCCTGACCAGTACCAGACCGTCGGACTGAAGATGTTGCGCGATGCCTTTTTGGGCGATAGCGCGGCCGCCAGCGATATTGACGATCTGCCCTTCGTTGTCGGGTACGACATTGGCGAGGTCCACAAGATAGGGTTGATCAGAGGCCAGCGCGTATGAGCTCTGCGCGAAAATGAGGACAGCGATAGCAAAAGATTTGGCAAATACTGTTGCAGCGGTAAGGTGCCCATCATCGAAGTTAAATTGGGTAATCCCCCTGCTAAGTTTTGTAGCGCACCGGGCGGTTGCCCGAAAATTGCAATAGAATTTACGCGGCCGGGAGGGGAGCATGCGAGCGCGCCCTGCCCATACCGCAACTCGCGGTGACGCAGATCTGGGTAAACTGGCGTGGATTTGTCTGGCACTTGGTAAAGGCATGAGTCAGAGCTGTTGTCTTAAATAAATATAGGGCAGGCCTGAGTCTCGGCACGCTTAGCGGCGGCTTTGTTGAGGCCCCGTTGGCATTGTATTCCATGAAGTCGCGCTAACGGGAATCTTTAGAGCGCAGGAGACCTTGAGCAGCAATGGGTTCGAACCCTATGGCTCCTCGAACGGGCGCTGCGTAATGTCTTCAATGTTCGCTGATAGTCAGGCTGATTTTGGGTGTTTTAACGCTAAAAATTTGCAGTTCATCTGTATTACAACCTATTTCCGGTACAGGGTTTTGAACTACGCTTAAACTGTGTCCATGCGCCGAGATCTGGCACAGGCAAGACCGGGTGCGGCAGGTTTCGGTGAACGGATGAGAGTTTTTTGCACGTGGCAGAACACAAAGCCGCCGTGATTGCCAATTGTTCCGAGCTGCGAGAGCCGAAGGGCGACCGGACTCTTTTTCGAGTTGACAGGCGCGAATCATCCGATGCTCACCATAGAAGCCAATCGCAAACCAATGGCGAACCAATGAAAGAAGATTACAGTCCCGAGAACCGCCAGTTGCGCACCTGCCAGAATCACCCCCGAACTCGTGGCGCTACCATTTTGCGCAGGGAGTAAAGTGGTCGCGAGTATGCAAAAGCAATGCATTGTTTTCGTTAGCAGCGTGTTTGATGAGGCTCGAGAGGGCCCGGCAATCTATGCTCGCTATCTATGGGACTTTTTCAGGGGGCATGATCAGATAGATTTTCATCTGGTTGTGCCCAGCAGCCCATTCGTGCATCCCAACATTCATATTGCCGATTCTGCCCGGGGGTCTATCGGCCTTTATACCAAGCTACAGGAAAAAGCTTTGGAGGTTGCAGGGCAATTTCCGCAATCTGTCATACATAGCAATTCGGCGCATACAGCCTGGCTGCTATCCCGGCACAGCGGCTCCGTCGTCCTGCAGGTCAACGACTATGACGCGGCGAGTGTGTATAGCAATACAGGGTTTTATCTCAGGCAGAGGCTTTTCAGGCGTTTTTTGTCCTTTGTCTGGAGGAATTTTAACGAACGCAAAGCGGTAAGCAAGTCTACGCTCACGATTTGCAACTCGGTTTTTACCAGAGATCAGTTATTACAGAGTTACCGCGTGCCGGAGAGTAAACTAGCGGTTATACACAAGGCGGTCGACACCTCGGCGTTTGCGCGTCCTGAATCCCCGCGAGTGCAAAGACCGCAACGTATCTACCCTGAGCGCGAGGACGGCTACCGGCTTTTGTTCGTGGGTACAAACTGGAAGAGAAAGGGGCTGGATGTATTGCTTGAAGCGGTTTCTATTGCACGCGAGAGTCTCCCTCAGATCACGCTGGACGTCGTAGGTCCCAAGCCTTCTGATTTATCGCCGCAGATCCATGAATTAATCGCGGAAAAACAATTGCAGGAGAGTGTCTACTTCTCGGGTGTTATCGGTCGAGAGGCTCTGCCCACACACTTTTGGGATGCTGACCTATATGTGCTGCCCAGCAGAGCAGAGGCTCTAGGTGTGTCTATTCTGGAGTCTTTAGCAGCTGGGCTGCCGGTCGTAGCCTCCCGTGTGGGTGGAATCCCGGAGATCCTGCAGGGTGCATCTGCAGGCGTGCTGGTGGATACTTTGCAAGGTGACGACTATGCGCGAGAAATTGTTGCTCTGCTGCGTGATCGAAACAGGCGTGAACAGATGCAAGTGGCTGCGGTTAAAAGAGCCCAGGACTTCAGTTCCAGGGTTATGTTGTCTAAGCTTGAAACGTTATATCTATCCTTTGCGGCAGCGGGTAGGCCCTCCTTTTAGGGCGGCGGGTGTTTTTAGCGATGTTTTACGGTAAGTTGTTGTATTGTCCACAGATCAATGAATTCGAGTGCCGGTAACAGTGAATAGTCAAGCACCTGCCAGAGTGAAGCCTAACAGAATCGCCGATTTGTTCTATTGGGCGGTATTGGCGATTACTGCAGCTAACTACTCTTTTATCACCTTTGCGCAGGACTCCGATGAGTTGCTGTCCTCTCCGTTAAAGCCTCTTGCATATTCTCGGCTACCTATAGCAGCATTAGGTGTTCTGTATATGATGTCTATTCGTAGAAGATATAGAAGCGATGTCGGGATCATGTCGGCGATATGGGTACTGATGTTCTCGCTAATGATGTCGGTTCCTTTCTCTTCTGATCTGACAACTGCGGCTACCTACGCTGTGTGGTTCTTTTTTCAGATCTTCTTTTTGCTGATGTATGTGAACCATGTGTTTGAAACGGTGGGTTTTGAGCGGGCCAAGTTTAAGCTGGCCATGCCTTTGTTTCTATTCGGTGCATACTTCCTGTTGCTGACTCTTGCCGCCTTGCCAAACTATGTCATAGGCAGGCCATTCCCTGCTTTGTACACGACTAGAGTTCAGGTTGCCATGCTGCTGCCATTACTCTTTGGTGGTGCCGCCTGTTGTTTTACCTATCTGGGGAAATCAATGGTGCGCAAATATTTGTTGTACGGATTTCTTTTCTTCGGTGTGCTGGTCATCCTTTTCTCAGGTAAAAGGGCGTCGATTGTATGTATGCTGTTGGTTGCGGCCGGATATTTCTTTGTATCGATGCGCTGGAGCGGCAGGATTTATGCGGTTTGTTTGGTTCCTGTGCTTTTGTCCATACTGATTTTCACCTCAGTGGGTGATACGGCAGTTGAGGCCTCTGAATTTACTGTTACCCGTGTCGAGAAAGGCTTCGATAGTGATACTGCGACGTCGATTAATGCGCGCTTCGGTATCTGGAGTAGTATTGGCCAGCTCGCGGCGAGCAAACCCCTAGGAATTGGCCTGAATGTTGGCAGGCAGGAAGTTGGTGGCGGCCTGCATAATACGTATCTAGGTTTTCTGCTTGAGACGGGTTGGCTTTCAATTATTGCGGTGATCTATCTTTTACTGCTGGCGTTTTATCGAGGGTTTTTCAGCGCCGTGGATGCCAAGAAGGAAATGCTGCTTTATTTAGTTGTACCCTGCGCACTCTATAGCATTACCGAATACAACACTTCTCCTGGTCAGCCCCTTTTCGTACCGCTGTGGGTATCGATATTTTTCTGTCTATTGCGCGATCCGCGTAAGAAGCGGCGATCTAAAGCCGTAAATACCGCAAGGGTGGAGTATGGGTAGTAGGGCCAATAGCGGTAGAGCGCTAGTTTTTAGTCATATTCCAAAGACTGCGGGTACCAGCCTCAATCTTTTTTTGCGCGCTAATTTTGGGTCTCAGCTGCTGGCGGCCAGAGCCAGATCGGGAACCGGTGCCCATAAGGGCGCCTATACCAGCACTGACTACGAGAAAGATAAGTGGGTCTACCGGCGTGCCCGGTGTATTTCTGGTCACGACGTCAAGCCCTGGGTAGATTTTGGTGAAAACGAAAATCATTTCGCCTGGTTTACCTTTTTACGCAATCCACAAAAGCGCTTTGTGTCGCTGTATGTGCATCAGCAAACCAACGGCATCGCCGAACACAAAATGGACTTGCTTGACTGGAGCGCCCGTTTCGATCGATCGGACGGGATGGTAAAGATGATTGCGGGTGAAAAGAGCCTCGACAAGGCGATTGAAATTTTGGAAACCAAGGTCGAGTTCGTCGGACTTACCGAGCGCTACGATGAATCACTCAAAATGTTGGTCGCTCACTTCGGCCTGAAAAATATGACCGTCGACAACTCTACTGTCATGATGAAGTCGCGCGCATCCGGCATCGCTGAATCCATCTTTGGTGACCTTGAAAAATACGGCGAGTGCCTTGAGCAGAATAATTTGCTGGATCAGAGGCTATATCAATACGTCGTCGATCGAATCTGGAGCAGGCAGGAACAAACGCTTGTCGCCGGTCAGGCGTATGTTGACTCCATGATTGAAAAGACGATTGCCAACCCGAATCGGCACCCGGGTTATCTTGGTTTCCAGCTCAAAGAAAAGCTCGTTTATCGAAGTTTGCTGAGGTTGGGCATTCTGTAAATGAAGAGCCTTTTCATCATGCCAACTCTGGACCAAACGGTCGCCAGAAACTTTACCCATGTCAATAAATGGCGTGAACATGGACACGACACAATCGTTGCTGGTTTCTCACGGGGAGCGTCTGCCGGCCATGGCCGTGCAGTCGACATTATTCTCGGCGAGCATGGCCACGGTAAGCTCTTTTCCCGCATAAAGATGTACAAGGATTCCCTCACGACCTTAATGTCCTTATTACCCCGTACGCAGTTTGTTTTTGTCTACACGCTCGATAATTTTTTGATCGCATGGATGGCAAAAGTGGCCGCGCGGAGTGATGTCAAAATCGTTCTGTTTTTAATGGATATTCGAGACGGTTTTGTCGGCATCGACTTGTTCAGCAAAATTGTCCAGCAGTACCTGATTTTCGCTTTTGATCAGTGTGAAGTTATCGCCGTCAGTTCCCGACACTTCATCGAAAACTTCTCCAGAAAATATCTAAATCGCGAACCTGGCAAATGGATCGAAATTGAGAACAAGATCAATCCACGTGAAATCGGAGAGTTGAGCGCGCAGCCGCCGGCGGCGAGAGAAGGCCTTGTGATTGGTTATATCGGTGCCCTGCGATGCCAGCGATCGCTGGAGGTTCTCTACAATCTGCTTGCCAACAACCGGAAGTTAAGTCTGCGAATCTCGGGCGTATTTGTTAACGTTTCAGACGAAATCCGGAGTGCGCTGACAGAGCTACCCAATGTTGAATATACAGGCCCCTACAACAACCCGGACGATCTCGAAGATATCTACCGCCAGATAGACATTGTATGGGCGTGTTATCCGTATTCTCCAAAAGTCGAGGGTAATTATCTTTGGGCGAAGACGAATCGCTTTTACGAGGCGGGCTTTTTCAAGAAACCGATGATCGCCAGTCTGGGTACAGTTGATGCGGAGTTTGTCGAGACTAACCAGATTGGTCTGGTGGTTGATTTGTCGTCCGTAGAGGCAGCCTGCCGCCAGCTCGATACTATCGATGGCGATCGCCTGCGATTCTGGGACGAGGGCTATCAGCGAATTCCCGAGTCCAAATTTGTGTACGGCGATGACTTCGCCCGTCTGTTTGAGCTGCTACAAAGAAAAGACCAATAAAATCAGTGGTATAAGCCAAGGAGCGGCACAGAAACGGGTTTCCACGCCGGGCGTCTTGCGCAAGCGGACGTTTTGTGATCAAATGTTAGTCCCCTTGGCCCCTCCGATTCAATTCGAGGGGGTTCAAATGAATGTTTTACGTTCTAGGGTAAATCGAGGGCTCGCTGAGCTTTTCGTGTTTACGTTTACTAGGAGCTTTGCGGTTTGGGCTAGATTTAAGTATCCGGCTCACACCGAAGTGACTGAACGTCCGATCGCTATCGATCAAACGCTCAGACCTGCGCACTCCTAGCGAGCGCATTACCTTTCAAAAGCCCGCCTCTGGCGGGCTTTTGTTATTCTGCATCGTTCTTTTTTGTGCGCTTACTCGCTTTTTTGTGCGCTTACTCGCTTTTTTGTGCGCTTACTCGCTTTCTTATACGCTTAGTCGCTTTCTTATACGCTTTCTCGCCTGTATTGCGCTTTTGAGCTTTCTCGCCCTTTTTGCGCCTTCCATCCTTCTTAAGCTTTCTCGCGATCGCTGATTAGCGTTCCCGCCTCCCTGCTTGTCCTGCTCCTTGCGCCGGTGGCAGCAGCGGATCTCATTTGTCCGCTTTGACTGCAATCTGTCCACTTGCCGCGCGGAGCTATGGCAATTCTGCGCGCTTTCCGGCATGGTGTGCGGCCGTTGAGGAAGCTGCAACTATCGACGTCTATACTGAGGTATTGGTCTTCCTGTTACTTATATGTATGGCCTTACTCCAATAACCCATAACTATGAAACAACTTTTGCAACACCTCGGCACCGGGGAAACGATTTTAGAAGATGTTCCTGTGCCTAAATGCTCTTCGGGATCACTGTTGATCCAGACCAGGCAAACCCTGGTGTCCGTTGGCACCGAGAGGATGCTGGTTGGTTTCGGCAAGAGTAATTTGATTTCCAAGGCCCGGCAGCAGCCGGAGCGAGTAAAGCAGGTTTTGGAAAAGGCTAAAACTGACGGTGTTGTACAGACGCTGGAAACAGTCCGCAATAAACTGGATACGCCGCTTGCACTGGGATATTGCAACGTCGGTATTGTCGAGGAGTCGGGCGCCGATGGCTTCGTGGCAGGCGACCGGGTTGTGTCTAATGGCAAGCACGCCGAGTTTGTCTGTGTGCCGAAAAACCTCTGCGCGAAAATTCCTGATGCGGTTGATGACGAGTCTGCCTCGTTCACGGTTGTTGCTTCGATTGGTCTGCAGGGCATTCGTCTTTTAAAGCCAACGCTCGGAGAAGTTGTCGTCGTAACCGGGTTGGGCTTAATTGGCCTAATAGCCGTTCAACTTTTGCGGGCACACGGCTGCCGGGTGCTGGGTATTGATCTTGATTCCGAGAAGTGCGCATTGGCGCGGCAGTTTGGCGCCGAGACTGTCGATATTAGCAGCGGCCAGGATCCGCTGAGCGTAGCAGAGAGTTTCTCCAGAGGGCGGGGCGTGGATGCCGTGCTGATTACCGCATCATCCAAAAGCAATGAGCCGATCCATCAGGCGGCGACCATGTGTCGCAAGCGCGGCCGGATTGTTCTGGTCGGCGATGTCGGGATGCAGATGTCCAGAGCCGACTTCTATGAGAAGGAGCTATCCTTTCAGGTGTCCTGCTCATACGGTGCCGGTCGCTATGATGAGAGCTACGAAGAGAAAGGCCATGATTATCCGGTTGCCTATGTGCGCTGGACCGAGCAGCGTAACTTTGAGGCGGTGCTCGACATGATGGCTTCTGGCCAGCTCGATATGCAGCCGCTTATTAGTCACCGCTTTGAATTTACTGATGCAGTCGAGGCCTATGATCTGATATGCACGGGCAACCCGTTAGGCGTGCTTTTGCGCTATACGGATTCCGGTGTGAAGCTGACGCGCCTGGTGGAGCTTGCCAGACCTGATTCACTGCCCGCCGGCAAGGCGTCGCTGGGATTTATTGGCGCGGGTGGCTATGCGTCAAGCGTTCTCGTCCCCGCATTTGCAGCCACAGGCGCCCGATTAAAGTCTATCGCATCGGCGACCGGTGTTAGCAGTGTTCACGTCGGAAAAAAATTTGGTGTAGAACAGGCGAGTACCGACGCGAGCCAGCTGCTGGATGATAAAGCTATCAATGCGCTGGTTATCTCAACTCGCCACAACAGTCATGCGAAGTGGGTACGCGATTGTCTGCAGCGTGGGAAGCACGTCTTCGTAGAGAAGCCGCTTGCGATGAATACCGAGGAACTATCGGCGATCAAAACTGATCTGGAGCGCGCAGAACAGCGCCCGCAGTTGATGGTCGGGTTTAATCGCCGCTATTCGCCGCTCATTACGCCGCTAAAACAGGCGCTGCAGGCAAAGAGCCAGCCCGTGTCGATGATCTATACCGTCAATGCCGGTGCGATTCCGGGCGATCACTGGGTCCACGATCCAGGTGTCGGCGGCGGCAGGCTCATCGGGGAGGCGTGTCACTTCATAGATCTCACGCGATTTCTAGCGGGCGCGCCCATCAACAGAGTTGAAGCAATAGGGATGCAGAGTGCATGTGATGATACCCTGACACTCCAGCTTGGCTTTGAAAATGGTTCTATCGCTGCGATCCACTATTTTGCAAATGGCCACAAATCCTTCCCGAAAGAGCGCTTGGAAGTTTTCGCCGGGGGATCTATAGCGGAAGTCGATAATTTCCGTGCGCTGCGTGTCTCAGGTTGGCCGGGGCTGTCGAGTAAACGTCTTCTCAAGCAAGACAAAGGGCAGCGTGCTTGCGCAGCGGCTTTTGTTCAGGCGATTGAATCGGGTGAAGGTGGTGCATTAATCCCTTTCGAAGAGCTTGAAGAAGTTGCAATCGCAAGCTTTGACGCCGCAAGTCAGGTATCCGGTAAAAGCTAATGAGCTTGCAGCAAACGGATCGACCTGGTTTTATCGCCAGATTGATTCGCCTGATCCATACGATACGTTATCTCAAGCCGCGTCAGCTTTTTTACTTTGTCAAACGGCGTAGATTTCCCGCCGCGCGGGTTAGCATCAGTTGCGAACAGGTCAGCACAGAGCGCTGGGATATTGACGAACCTCTAGCAGTTCACTCGCTTGCTACTGAGGCTAATGTCTTTACGTTCTTGAATATAGAACGAGACTTTGGTGCGCACATTGACTGGCAGTGCGCGAAGCTGCCAAGACTCTGGGGCTACAATCTTCATTACTTTGACTTCCTGCGCCAACCCGATATCGATCCAGACACAAAGCGCGCATGGCTGATATCGTGGGTGGAGGCGAACCCGCAGGGAACGCAGCCGGCATGGGAGCCGTTTACCACCAGCTTGCGCATCGTTAACTGGGTATTTTTCTTTGCCCGTTACCCGGACTATGTCGACGATCAGCTAAAGCAATCTTTGTACCTGCAAAGTCTGTGGCTAGAGCGGAATGACGAGCGCCATATTCTGGCTAATCACTATTTTGAGAATTTGAAAGCGCTTTTATTTGCCGGTGTTTTTTTTGCAGGTCAGGACGCATTGCGCTGGCGCAGGCGAGCGAGCACAGAATTAAAAGCACAAATTGCAGAGCAAACTCTCGCCGATGGTGGGCACTATGAGAGGAGCCCTCAATATCACGCCTTGATGCTCGAGAACTCGCTCGACCTCTACAATCTGGCGCTTGCTTGCCCAGATAGGGTCGACAAGGACTTCACGCAGACTTTTTTGCGAAGCTGCGAGCGTGGATTGCGCTGGCTCGAGGCTGTGGTCTTCCCTGATCAAAATATTCCTCTCTTTAATGACTCTGCCTTTGGCGTCTCGCCCACCATCGCTGAATTGCAGATCTATGCAAAGCGTTTGTTTGATTACAGGCCGCAAGATTCTGGAATACCGAGACTGATATCGCTGGCAGAAAGCGGTCTCTATGGTGTTTGCACCCAACAGGATATGGTGGTTATGGATTGCGGGGATGTGGGTCCCGATTATCAGCCAGGCCATACCCACTGTGATTTCCTAAGTTATGAGCTGATGCTTTCAGGAAACAGGGTTGTGGTCGACACTGGGGTTTGCGAGTACGAGCCGGGACCACGCCGTCATGCCCTACGTGAAACCCGGTCGCACAATACAGTTTGCGTTAACGGCTTGGATCAGTCCGAGGTCTGGGGCGAGTTCCGAGTGGCTCGTCGCGCGAAAAAAGTAGCGGCTGCGGTGTATGGGGCGCCCGGAACAGATTCCAACATAACCCTCGAGGGCAGTTTCGAGGGCTTTTTTACCGGTGGTTGGGGCAGCAAGCCGCTGTTTCGCCATGAAAGGCAAATGGACGTAAAGTTAGATAAAGCCTGTATAAAAGCCGTGCAAATCGTTGATACGATTGCCGCCCTCAGCGGGTCGGCGGCGGATATTTTCTCTCTGGAGAGCTGTATTCATATTCACCCGGATTTCGAACCTGTGTTAGCGGACGCGACGCTTTCTTCCGACGCGCCGGATGGGACAACGCGAGTACTCTTGCAGCGCGGTGATACGCCGATTGCATGTGTTTACGCCGATGCAGATCTGCGAGTCGAAATACGCGATGCGATTTACTGTCCGGAGTTCGGCAAGGTGCTAATGAATAAAAAGCTAGTGTTATCACCGACGGATCTGAAACCGGGTTCAAGCTCGGTTGTCCTCGGTTACCGCATTGAATCGTTTGGGCAATAACAGTCGAGAATTAGTAGGAGCGATCGCGGGGAGTATGGCGCTCGTTTGAGGCATAAGAGTAGTGAACATCCTGTTTTTGTCACATTATTTTCCACCCGAAGTTAATGCGCCCGCAACGCGTACTTTTGAGCACTGCAAGGTTTGGGCGGAGCAGGGCCACGACGTTACCGTCCTGACCTGTGCGCCGCACCACCCCATGGGCAAGCTATATCCCGGGTTTAAAAACCGGTTTTTCCAGAAGGAGCAAAGAGACGGTATAACGGTCGTTCGCGTGCTGACCTACATCACGGCGAATGAGGGCTTTCTCAAGCGAACGGCGAACTACGTATTCTTCATGATAATGGCTATTCTGGTGTCTCCCTTTCTCAAGAAGACCGATGTCGTCATTTCTACGTCTCCGCAGTTTTTTAATGGTTTGGCTGGATACTTCGTTTCGCGGTTAAAGCGGTCTCCATGGGTTCTTGAGATTCGGGACCTCTGGCCGGAATCTATTCTGGCGGTTGGGGCCGTTAAGAATCGACAGGTGATAGCGGTACTCGAGTGGATTGAGCGTTTTGTTTACCGCAAGGCAGATCGCATCGTTTCGGTGACCGATTCTTTCTGCAGTCATATCGTGCGAGCTGGTGCAGAGCCAGAGAAGCTGGTGGTCGTCCGTAACGGCGTCGACCTCGATGCATTCTCACTCGGTTTCTCCAGCGATGGGCGTGAATCTCTAGAGCTCGGCCTCGAGGGCAAATTTGTCGCGGCTTACGTGGGCACCCACGGAATGGCGCACGGTCTCGACACGATTCTTGACGCTGCGGAATTGCTCAGGGATAACGACGAGATCGTGTTTTTGATGGTGGGTGATGGCGCTGAGCGTGCTAGGCTAATAGAAGAGAAGGAGCGCCGGTCTTTGCAAAATGTCCAAATGTTGGGGCAGCAGCCCAAAGAGTGTATGCCCATGATTTGGCAGCAGACAGACGTAAGCCTGGTTTTGCTCAAGCGGCTTGATCTTTTCAAGTCGGTCATTCCCTCGAAGATTTTTGAAAGCATGGCTATGGGCAAGCCTATTATTCTGGGCGTCGAAGGGGAAGTCGCGGCCATTGTTGCCGAGTCGGCCGCTGGAGTATGCATTGAGCCTGAGTCGGCGCAAGAGCTGGCTGAATCCGTGCTCGCGCTGGCAACAGATAGGCAGCGCTATGACAGTATGTCTAATGCCGGGCGACCCTATGTCAGCGAACATTTTGATCGTAAAGTGCTAGCAAAAAAGCTGTTGTCTGTGGTTGAGGCAACGACCAAAAGTTAAAGCAATAAATTGAGGCGATTTATGCAAAGCCAGAATATATTTATGTCGAAAGGTTTTTTCCTCTTCGTGCTTTCTGTATTCCTGCTTGGGGTTGTCAGCTATGACGGGCTGAGTCTGATGGTTTCATGGTGGGAGCGCGATGAATACAGTCACGGCTATCTCATCCCTATCGTCGCAGCATATCTCGCCTTCCAAAAAAGACGGGCTCTGGAGCAGGCCGCAAACCCTGGTTCCCTACTGGGTTTTGTACTGCTGATCGGTGCGTTGGCAATCTGGTTGCTGGGAGAATTGAGCTCTATCTACACCATCATCCAGTACGCTTTCTGGGTGGGGATTTGGGCACTGGCTTTGCTGTGGGTTGGTGTATCCGGTGTAAGAGTGATATGGGGTGCGTTGTTCTACCTGTTTTTCATGATACCGCTGCCCAATTTTATTTTCTTCAACCTGTCGCAGGAATTACAGCTGATTTCGTCCTCGATAGGCGTCGCGGTTATTCGTCTTTTCGACATTAGCGTGTTTCTTGAGGGCAACATCATCGATCTGGGTGTTTACCAGCTGCAGGTTGTTGAGGCCTGTAATGGATTGCGCTATCTGTTTCCGCTGATGAGCTTTGGGTTTTTGATTGCGTATATCTACAAGGGTCCTTTCTGGCAGCGCCTGATCATATTTCTCTCGACGATACCGATCACGGTATTGATGAACAGCTTCAGGATTGGATTGATTGGCGTTACCGTTGAGCACTTTGGGATAGCAGCAGCCGAAGGAATACTCCACGATTTCGAAGGCTGGTTTATTTTTATGGCTTGCCTGGGAGTCTTACTGGTAGAGATCTGGATTTTCTACATCTTCTCTAAAAAAGAAAATTCCTTCTCTGATATGTTCGATCTTGATTTCGGCGCCAACGACGAGGTTGAAGCTGGGGCAAGCGAAAAGAACTTTAACTTTAACGTTCGCCAGATAATTGCTGTGGTTGCTCTCGTCGCTATGGTGCCCACCGTACAATCTATCCAAACCCGGGAAGATGTTATTCCAGATCGAGCAAGGTTTGTTGAGTTTCCGTTACGATTTGATGACTGGCGAGGTTCTGAGTCTTCGCTTGAGGACGATGTGTTGGACGCGCTTAAGCCGACGGATTACTTCATCGGCCGGTTTCACCAGAAAAACAACCCTTACCCGGTCGACTTTTATAGCGCCTGGTATGGAGAGCAGCGCAAAGGTGCCTCTATTCACTCGCCCAAGTCCTGTCTTCCAGGCGGAGGCTGGGTAATCCTCAGCCACACCATCGAGGAGGTTCCAGAAGTTGATGCCTTTGGCGTGCCGCTTAAGGTCAATCGCGTACTTATGCAGATGGGAGAGCACAAGCAACTTGTGTACTACTGGTTTCAAGGTA
>CAZDEW010000006.1:0-14853 GCA_964504585.1 uncultured Pseudomonadales bacterium
GCACGTCCTGTATTTGTTGCTGCTGGCCGGTCGTGTTTCTCATTATGTGCAGATCACGGGTATTGTCGAGCCAGTACTGTTTCGCGCAGGCGGCATGGTGCTCACGTTCACTGCAATTCTTGGTGCTTCGATAGCCTTGTTGCTCTAGTTACCGTTGTTACAGTAACTGTTGTTGCGGAAACTGGCGCACTGACGACTGCTGCCCTAATAACTTTTGCTCGGGTAGCAATTTAGCTAATAGTTGCTGCGCTAAACCAGCGGTAGTTCGTATCGTCCTTCTTGATTCGAATCATTGATCAACTTGTTGCTAATCCATACTGTCTGATAGGGCTTTAGCTCGATTTCTTTCGTGTCTTCAGTGATGGCCTGACAGCTTATCAGGTCGTACCAGTTATCGGTGCTGATCAGGTTGATGCTATTGATTGGCAGCATTCTGGTTTCTCGTGAAATATTAGAAACGCAAAAAATACTCTGGGTGCGGTCGATGCTCTGGCGCCAGAATCCGAAAAGACTGCTGTCTAGATGCAGGGTGAATTGCGTTGCGTTTGGGTGAAAGGCTGACTGGTTTTTGCGTATACCGATTAGCGCTTTAAGCCCTTCGAATACGTGCTGATGGTGAGTGGTTTCATCGCTCAGCCTGTGCTGAAGCTCTTCGGCATCCCACTGATGCCGGTTGATTCCCCGGTTGGCACCGGTACGCTCCATTCGCTCGTAGTCGTTGCGTGTGGCGGTTAAACTGTGAATATAAAATGCGGGCACGCCTTCCAGTGCCAGCATGATGGTGTGCGCACAAATAAAACGTTCCACGCCTAGCGCATCGGGCCCGTCATGTGTGCCCTGCAGAGCATCAAAAAGAGCGATGTTAATTTCGTAGGGTTTAGCCTTGCCGTCGTTCAGTGCGCGATAAGAAACTTTGCCGCCAAAATTTTCCATCAGGCCGACCAGTGAATCGATTTCTCTCTCCGAGAGAAGCCCCTCCGTTGGCCTTAATCCAATGCCATCATGCGAAGCGATGAAGTTGAAATATGCCGTGCCGTTCTGTGCGGGTGGCATGCTCATCATCCACAGTTTCAGGTAGTGGCTGTCACCACTGACCAGTGTATGCACCAGAAGTGGCGGTAGCGAGAAGTTATAGATCCAGTGAGCTTCGTTGAGGTTACCGAAATAGGAGAGGTTTTCCTGGTTGGGGATGTTGGTTTCGGTAATGATCACGGCATCGTCGACGGCTGCGTCGACCAACGTGCGAAGCAAGCGCACGATCTCGTGCGTTTGCGGCAGGTTCAAACAGTTGCTGCCAATTTTTTTCCAGATAAACGCTACTGCATCGAGTCGAAAAATGCGAACGCCGTGGTCGAGGTAGTGTCGAATGATGCGGACGATTTCTAACAGCAGCTCGGGGTTTTTGAAATTCAGATCGAGCTGGTCATGACTAAACGTGCACCATGCGTAGCGCTTGCCATCAGGCGTTGTAATTTCTGATAGCAGGTCGTTTGTTCGGGGGCGAACCACATCATCTAGAGGGTCGTCGGGTTCTGCGGTAAAGATATAGTCTTTGCCGGGTGCTTCGCTCCGCCTGAATTGCTCTACCCATTCGTGAGAACCTGAGCAATGGTTGATGACGAGATCACCCATGACGCGGTAACTCTGCGCCATTGCCGCGATATCGTCCCAGCTGCCAAGATCTTCGCGGACCGCTAAGTAGTCCGAAACGGCAAAGCCATCGTCTGAGGTGAACGGATTAAAGGGCAGAATATGAATGGTGTTGATGGTATCTGCGAGCTGACTATCGAAGAAGTCCTTGAGTCGTAGCAGAGGCGCATCTGAGCCCTCGCTAAGAATACTATCGCCATAAGTGATCACCGCGACATCTCGTTCGCTCCAGATTTCGCCATGTTTCGTGGGCCGGGTCTGTGCTTGCGCGTCAACACCCATAGCCTCGAGCATGCGATGAGCGATTCCTTCCAGCGTCTCTTCCGAAAACATCAGCTCCTGTGCGCTGAGCTGATCTGGCTCATCGTAGCGATAGATGAAGCTGAGATGATCGAATAGCCGCTGTTTAATGGTCTCTGACATGTTGCGTTGCCGACAGGCGATCAGGAGTAGGTTTGGTGATCTTTTTCGACCGCGCGCGCGATTCGATCAAGAATATCGGGCACGGCACTGCGGACTCGTGTCCAACTCGGAATAAAAGGCGTCTCCATGGGGCGCTCGAGATAAATTTCGCCAGCTTTAATGATGTTTTCGGCGAACAACTCAACGGATTGCTCTTCTTTGTGAATATCGAACTTGAGCCCGTTTATCACGGCATCGCTGCGGTAGGCATCGACATAGTCTAGCGCGGTTCGATAATAGGTGGCCTTGAGCGAGCGGAATGACTCGGAGGTAAATTGATTTCCCTGGGTCGCCATCTTGCGGATGATTGCCTTTGCAATATCAATCGACATTTTGGAGAGGCCACTGTTTTCATCCTCTGCCGAGAGATCCTGATGCTTGTGATCATACACGTCAGCTATGTCGACCTGGCAGAGCATCCGGTTAGAGTAGTTGCGATGCATCTCAGAAAGCATCCCGACCTCCAGGCCCCAGTCACTGGGTATCCTCAGATCATTGAGTACGTCTCGTCGCATCGAAAACTCGCCAGCCAGTGCGTAGCGGAAACTTTTCATGTAAGTGAGGTAGCCACTGGGTCCAAAAAGTTTTTCCAGTGAAGCGATTAGCGGCCCAACGAACAGGCGACATGCGCGGCCGTTGAGTTTTTCGTTGGCAACTCGCGCGTAATAACCTTTACAGAATTCGTAGCTGAACTGGGGATTGGCAATTGGATAGAACAGCCTCGCAACCATGCTGCGATCGTAGGTTTTAATGTCGCAGTCGTGCAGGGCAATCGCTTCGGCATTGGTGGCAGCTAGCACGTAACCAATACAGCCCCAGACATTTTTACCTTTGCCGGGATTTTTGGGCGCGAGATTCATTTCTGCCAGTTCACTCTGGATGGCAGAGAGTTCTGGCCCATCATTCCAGAGTACTCGGTGTTGCTGGGGAAGCTGGGAGAAAAACTGCAGTGCATCGCGATACTCGGCTTCATTGGCGCGATCCAGACCGATAATAATTTGCCCGATGTAGTCGGCGTGCTTGAGATGGTCCACAATGGCGGGTAGTGCATCAGTTTTTAGCTCGGAGTACAGCGAAGGCAGGATGAGCGCCATCGGTCGTTCCCCGCTGAATCTGCGCAGGTCCGCTTCAAGCCCGGCGGTATCTCGCTGCTTGAGATTGTGTAGCGTCGCTATTACGCCATCCTGATAAAAGTCACCCATAAAACACCGCTATCGATACTCAAATAAAATTGCTTACTATCTTTCCGGGATCACTGCATGCTAGCTGTATAATTTTGCCTGACGCAAATCTGGTTCAGGGGCTCAGGGTTTGCATGCTGAGAGCCTAGTAGTTTATCGAAACTATCGTCGAGATTGTAGCGGTCTTTGCGACAATGCAGGCTATGCGAGAGCCAGATGCGAGAGGAGGGCGCCTACGCACTCTGCCCATCCTGCTGGTGCCGGCGCGTTGCTAGTCATCCACGCCTTTGATTGCTCCAGTTGCATGGCATCGCCCGATTTCTTGCGTATCACCATGGCGTAGTCAGCTGCGTTTAACATATCGATATCGTTAGGAGAGTCTCCCAGTGCGGCGAGCTGGTAGGGTAGTCGATCATTGCTCGGAGAGCTTGCCCCGGGCTTCCGTGTGTAGTTTCTGGCAAGCCAGTGCATTGCATTGCCCTTGCTGCTGTTGCCGTCCATGACGTGAAGAAAGCGGCCGCCTTCGATAACTCTGGCACCTGCTTGCTGCAGGTGAGAGATAAACTGTCTAGGCACGGCGGCGCTGCTGAGCCACTGTACCGGCTCAGATCCGGCCCTCTGGTTGGCAAGTCTGGCGTCATCGACGGATAAACCGGTTGCCCTTGCAATCCCCTCTGGGCCAAGCGCCGCGAAGGTCGTAAAGTCCTGCCCTTCTATAACACCGGCATGCGCTGCAGCAGCTGAAATCAAGCCCTGAAAATCTTTGCGACGGCTTGGCTGTCGGTACTCCCAAAGCGCAGCGCCATTCCAATCGATTGGCTCGCAATCTGCCGGGTTCTGCGCAAAGTAATTGTCGGGGATGTAGATCGCTGCTCCGTTTTCGGTGACGAAGGGATGCGCATTGTTCATCGCTTGCCTAAGTTCGAAAACTTCGGCCAGCGTCTTGCTCGTATTGATGATGAGCGGAATGTTCGCTTCTTCGAGCTGCAGGAGTGCGGGTTTCGCAGCTTCGTAGCTGTAATCCTCGTGATCGAGCAGGGTGCTATCGAGGTCGGTAAAAACGATTAAGGGCGGGCTCATCGTGTTTTAATTGTATGAGGTCTAAGGGTTCTAGTTGTCGAGTTCAACGGGGACAGGTCTTGAAGCCTGATAGATCTGCCTGCTTTCATCCAACTCAAGCAGATAGTTCACTTTGCCGGGCAGGGTTTTGAGGAGGTGCTCGGTAATACGCTGGTAATGGGCGATGAAGAATCGCACTTCATCTTCGAGCATGCCTGTCACCTGTGTATTTCCTGCCGCATGTTGTGCGGCAACCAGTTTTTGCTCCTGTTCGAGGCGCCATTTGAACACCTGCTCGAAGGAAGGTGCTTTAAGCATGATCCAATAGTCGACTGCGCTGAACAGCGAGTCGTACTCTTGCCGCAACTGCTCGTTGGCGTAGGCGCGCCAGATACCTTCCGGGTCCTGGCTTGACTCTAGTGAATTGCAGGGAGAACGCAATGCATCCTCGGCTTGCGCTGTTGCGCCGAGACACCAGCCTTCAAACAGCACGATATCGACTGCTGGATGACAGGAAGTGGTTTGAGCTGAACGGTCATCGCTCAGCTTGTCAAAGATCGGAAGCTCGACCGCTGAGGACCCCTGTTTGAGCGTATGAATAAGGGCTTTTCCCAATTCAGTATCGTGAGTTCCCGGGACGCCTCGAGTCGCAAATAGTGGGTGAACATCTGCACCCAGTTGCGCGCGCTGAGCCTTTGTCAGGTATAGGTCGTCGAGCGAGAGCACCGCACAGTTAAGGTTAAATTGCTGTTCTAATACCAGCGCGCAGTAATCGGCAAACGTTGATTTTCCCGAGCCCTGGCAGCCGGAGACGCCAATGCATGCCGGTCCGCTTGCCTTCTGGTATGCGGCGATTTCAGCAACAACGGGGTCAAACCACTGCTTTGCATAAGCCGGGAAGCTGTTTGGCAGACGGTGCTTGTTACAGAATTGTTCGAGGTCAGGCGTTTCTATCACGATGCATTCGGAAGTCGTTGTGTGGCAAGCCGGCAGGGTGCGCAATCTGGCCAGCTCTTGAATTTGATAGGGAGATTCAGCTTGCGAAGAGCAGGGACTCCCGCGATTATAGCGCAGATAACAACACAATCTCAGTAGTCGCGGTCATGGAGTTCTATATAGCAGGCGCCAGTTTTGTGCTGGGCCTGACCTTACAAACTTTACTAAAGCGCCCCGAGGCGTTCGCAGCGGGGCTTAATCAGTTTGTGATCTGGGTGGCTATGCCAGCAATGATCCTTCGCGCCCTGCCAGGATTAGTCATCGATCAATCGCTGCTGCTACCGGTTTTAACCCCGTGGCTGCTGTTTGCGGTTGCCTATGTTCTGGTAGCCATCAGCGGCGCCTGGCTGGGGTGGAGCAGCACGGAGAGAGTGGCGATGACCATATTGGTTGGTCTGGGCAACACAGCCTTTCTGGGCGTTCCCTATGTTGGAAAATTGCTCGGCGATGCAGCAATTTCGACAGCGGTTCTCTATGATCAACTGGGCTCTTTTTTGATTTTGTCGACGGTCACCATGCTGATGATCGCAGCAACGCAATCCGCAATAGAGAGCCAGCGTCGGGGCACGGCCGTCAGCCAGCCTGGTTGGCCCTTTTACCGGGCGATGCTGCTAAAAATCATCAGTTTCCCACCGTTCTGCTGTTTGCTAGCCAGTCTGTTCCTGCCAATCGAGGGGCTGGTGCTGGCACTGGATCCACTGCTGAGCGCCCTTGCCTTGCTAATTCTCCCCATTGCGCTGCTGGTCGTTGGAATCCACTTTCGCCTACATCTCCAGCGCAGTGATTTGAGCTTTCTTGTACTGGTGGGGGGCTACAAGTTGGTTGTGTTGCCTGCACTTGTGTCTGTGTGGGTAGCAATCTGGGGAGTGCCGGGCGTGGCGTCGAGTGCCGTTATTCTGCAAAGCGCAATGCCGCCGATGATTACCCCGGTATTGCTCTTGATTACGGCAGGTATCGCGAGTCGTCTTACAGCGACTCTGCTCGGGTATTTGACGCTCGTGGGCTGTCTGTCGGTGTATCTCTGGTCGCTGGTTTTAGCAAGGATGTTATGACGGTAAGCTGGGAGAGATCAGTCGCGATCCCGTTTTAAGTTAGGTGCAACGGCTATGAGCGTTAGCAGGGCCAGCAGGCCATATAGTAGCCATCGCCCATAGGCAGTCCAGGGCGTCTGCCCCTCACGCAACTGGAACGTGCCCTGTAAAACAGCCTGCTCAAACTGGGGTGCCGAGTGCGTGACAAGCCCATTCTGATCGATGATTGCTGTCACGCCACTACCCGTACTTCGCAGCATAAAACGCTCATTCTCGACGGCTCGCATCTGCGCCATTTGCAGGTGTTGCAGCGGTCCAATCGAGCGGCCGAACCAGCTATCGTTGCTCAGTGTTACCAGAACATCGCTGACTGCTGCCGCGCGCGCCGACAAATCTGGAAAAACCACTTCATAGCAGACCAGCGGTCGAGTTTGCCAGTCGAATACCGAAAGCGGGGCTTGTTGGTTGTTTCCGGCAGACATGGATGAGGCGGGTAGATCGAAAAAAGCCATAAGTTGCCCAAAAAGATTCTGCAGCGGAACATACTCGCCAAAAGGCACTAGATGGATTTTGTGATAGATGCCATTTGCCTTGCCAAGTGTTGAGACGCTGTTGTAAACCTCGACATCCTGATCTTTTTGCACGCGCGAAGGGATACCAAAAATTAGCGCAGAGTCCGATTCCTCCAGCTGCTCTTCGAATGCTCGTAGTTCGCTTTGCGCCTTATCCAGATAGTTAGGTATTGAGGCCTCTGGCCAGAGAATGAGCTGTGCCGGAAGCTGGGAGCGTCGCGTTAAATCGCGATACACCGCCAGCGTTTTCTGGCGCCACTCTGGGCGCCATTTGTCGTGCTGAGAGATATTGGCCTGCACCAGGCTAACCGTTCGCTCATCGCCGATGGGCCGGCTAAACTCAAACCGGGAGAGCGCCGCGCTGATTGATAATAAGCAGAGGCATACTGCGCTTGCACGCAAAAAATGTTTACGATCCTTTCTGCTCAATGCGGCGACGATAATAGCCGAGCAGGCGAAAATAATGATGCTTGCGCCATAAACGCCCAGAACTTTTGCAATACCCTGTAGTAGGGTTCCACTAAGCGCATAGCCCTGTAGTAACCAGGGGAAGCCGCTGTATAGCCAGCTGCGACTTAGCTCAATCAAGGTCATTGCAACCGTAAAAAGCAGCGCAGATTGCAGGCTGAACCCCGTGATAAGTCGCTCGCTGAGACGGCAGTAAAAGTAAAGGAGCAGCGTGTTGGTCGCGGCGAGTCCGAAGCAAAAAAGCGCGGTGAGTAGCAATGATAGCCCGGGCGAAGCGTAGCCAAATTCGTGGATGCTTACATAGACCCACGAGGCACCGGTGCCAAATAGCGTTGCGCTATAAGCGAAAGCGCAAACGACTTGTTGTCTGGGCTCTCCGCGGGTTTTCTCGAGCAGAAAAAAAACAAAGCTTGCACTGACAAAGGCCAATGGCCATAGCGAGAACGGCGCCAGCGATGCGACCGATAAGATGCCGGCGGAGCAAGCGATCGCCGTCGATAGAAACCTGTTCATCGCTGACTCGCCAACTGGCGTCATTAAGCGGATGTTTCTTCCGACTCGGAGCTCGCGTCAAGCCGAGTCAGGCGCAGCATTCTGAGGCGCCTGCTGTCGCTTTGTGCGACTTCAAAGTGGAAATTGTCGTGTTCGATCTTTTCCAGCCGGCGGGGTAAGTGGCCAAAAAGGTTGGTGACGAAGCCGCCGATAGTATCGAACTCATCGTTATCAATCTCGCAATCAAAGTAGCGATTGAAATCGTCCAATGGCGTTAATGCATTGACAAGAAACTTTGCGTTTGAAATTTTGCGGATCAGCTGGTCTTCAGAATGATCGTGCTCGTCCTCAATGTCACCGACAATTTCCTCGAGTACATCCTCAATAGTGACCAGGCCTGCAACCGAGCCGTACTCGTCGACAACCAGTGCCAGATGGTTGCGGTCCTGGCGGAATTGACGCAGCAAGATATTCAGCTTCTTGGTTTCCGGAACCACAATGGCAGGGCGCAGCAGATTCATGATTTTGTCCTGCAACTTGACGTCTTCGGTTTCGCTGTTCGCGGTTTCGAGCAAAATCGGCAGCAGGTCTTTGGTCAATAAGATCCCCTGAATATCATCGATCGATTCGCCGGTAACGGGATAGCGCGAGTGCCCCGTGTCGATGATTTTGCGCAGGTTCTCGCTGAAACTGGCGGTAGAGTCGAGTAAGACCATCTGCGTGCGCGGAATCATAACCTCGCGAGTTTGCTTTTCCGATACCTCTAACGCACCTTCAATAATTCGGCGCGCATCGGTGTCGATGATTTCGTTATCCGAGGCCGCGTCAATGATGGCGACCATGTCCTCGGTGGTTTTCGGCTCGCGCCGAAATAGCGATCTGAACTTTGTGGTCAGGCCCTGTTTTTCTTGCTCGGAGCTTTTATGGCTACTATGGTTCGTATTCATCGGCTTAGTGGCTGATTTGGTCGGGGTTAAGAGTTGTGGCGATTTGCTTATAGGGGTCTTCAATACCTAGCTCTGCGAGCAAGGTTTTTTCCAGCGACTCCATGCACTCGGCATCTTCGTCTTCGAGGTGGTCATAGCCAAGAAGGTGTAGGGTGCCGTGGATTGTCATATGTGCCCAGTGGCTTTCGAGCGTCTTGCCTTGTTCCCGGGCTTCCCTGGCAATAACCTCACCGCACAGCACGATTTCTCCCAGTGGGCTATGTGCCATTTCAGAAAACGCCGGCAGCTCTTCAGGGTCAATGTGCTGAGGGAAAGAGAGTACATTAGTCGCATAGTCTTTGGCGCGGAACTGCTTGTTGAGCTGCTGAATCTCCTCGCAGGAGACGAGTGCAACGCTGAGGCCGATGCTTTTCGCTGCCTCAGGAAAAACCGGTTGGGAGGAGTTGGTATTGCCGCCATCTATCTGCAGTCGCTGGCCCGATTCGTGATGGCTAATGCATTGATGCGCCCAGCTTTCAATCCTCTGATTGGACGGCCAGGGGTCTTCGCTCTGCGACTCAGCTTCACTGGAATCTTCGGAGCGAAAAACATCGACGGACAGTTGAATCGACTTGGCTTGCGGTAATGACTTAATCGCCATTGTCTTCCTGCCGTGCTGCATAGGCTTCGACGATGCGCTGTACGAGCGGGTGGCGAACAACATCTTTCGATTCAAATTTGGTAAACGTTATGCCTTTAACGCCTTTGAGCACATGTTTTACGTGGAGCAAGCCTGAGTCGGAGCGGCGCGGCAAGTCAATCTGGGAATCGTCACCGGTAATCACCGCCGTTGAACCGAAGCCTATGCGGGTCAAAAACATTTTCATTTGCTCGCGCGTTGTGTTCTGGCTTTCGTCAAGAATGATAAAGCTATTGTTCAGCGTTCTGCCGCGCATAAACGCCAGCGGTGCGACTTCGATAATGTTGCGTTCAATTTTTTTGGTCACGGCATCGACGCCGAGCATCTCGTAAAGTGCGTCGTAAAGCGGACGCAGATAGGGATCTATTTTCTGGGTGAGATCGCCCGGTAGGAAGCCAAGCTTCTCGCCGGCTTCGACGGCTGGGCGCACCAGTAAAATGCGATCGACGCGCTCCTGTTCAAGCGCCTCTACTGCACATGCCACGGCCAACCAGGTTTTTCCGGTGCCGGCAGGGCCGACCCCGAAATTGATATCGTTATTGCGGATCGCCTGCACATAGCCAATCTGGTTCGCGCCGCGTGGCCTGACAAACTTTTTCGGCGTTTTGATTCCCTCGATAATGGAACTATCCGCTGTAAAGCTTTCGCCGTTCGCAACCCTGTTTTCTGTCATTTCAAGCTGCTGCTCTTTAACGAGTTGCTGTAAATTGGATTGTTGGGTGCTGAGATGGATCAATTCCTCCGAGATAACAGCGCCGGCTTCAGTCTCGTCGTAGAGCTGTTTGATCAGGGTCGCGGCCTGTTCGACTTCGGCAGTCTTCCCGATAATTTCAAAAAAGTTGCCACGGTTTTTAATCGAGACGCCAATGCGCTCCTCGAGCATCCTCAGGTTTTTGTCGTAGTGCCCACACAGGGAGGCTAAACGCAAGCTGTCGTCTGGTCGGAGGGAAAATTGGCTGGTGTAGAGCGGACTGTTCACTGGGTGGTTTCGTGGCTTTGGCTAGACTGTGGTGGCTAATGGCTTCGCGCTGTTTGTCCGCCCCGTCGGGTGCGCGGCGCAGCGCAGGCTGTTGCAGGGCGGCAAAAGCTTGCTTTAGGCGTGCAGAAGGTGGCTGGCTGGAAAATAGTGCGGAGGAAGGCGACGCGAGTGATCGTCTCAGCGTTCATATTGGCGATAATTTGTTAAACCCATGGGAATAGCATAACGGCTTATGTCAGTGCTGCATAGCGCTTTTGCGTGAAATAGACGTCAAATCTATGGTGTTTCCGTGCGTCTGTGAGTTGGGGGTTGACGGTTATTCCTGGTCAAGGTTTGCAGGCGTGGCTGACTTCGCGAAGTTAATGGCTGTTACATTCTCCCCTCGTGTTTCGCTGATCTTGGGGACGCCTTCTTTTTCGACCTCATCAATGCGGATCAATGAATGAATGGGGATATAGCTGCGCGACACCTCGGCGAACTCATTTTTCAGCTTTTCCTCGCTGGGATCGACCAGCAGTTTGCTGCGCTCGCCAAATACAAACTCCTCGATTTCTATAAAACCGTACATATCACTTTGATATACATGGCGAGCATAGACTTCGTAGATTTCGTTCTGGTTTTGAAAGATGACTTTGTATATCGGTTCAGACATCGATTTGTTTTACCTTGTTACCTTGTTGATTCCCGAGCATTGTTACAGCGTGTGGACCCGTGGTGGTGCCGGTGATACTTGTTCCACGCTGAGAGTAGCAGCCGGCAGCACAGACCCGCTTTCTCTCGCGGGCCGCTGAACCCCGGAAGAATGTTTTTGACACGGTTTGAATGGGAGAACTGCGGTGCGGATCAGGGTGGGCTGCTACTTGCTCTGCAGGCGCAGTATACCAGAATGAGAAAATCCGCAATGACGCGCTAGTAGGGATCCAGCGCGTGGCTTTGGCCACTCGCTAAGCTATTGATTTTTGGCGATGCTGCGCGAGTTTTGATCGAGTTCCGTGCGCTGCAGGTCGATATGATGGTGGGCTGATTGCACCGCCTGGACGCCGGCCGACAGGAGTTTGCGTGTGCGGTCCAGAGCCAATGCCTGCTTGCGTTGCACGCGCTGGACTTCTTCCTCAAATCCCGGGCCCAGCAAATCGGCGTACTTGTCGTAAATCGAGAGTTCTGCTGAGCCTGAAGTCGCTGTGGTTTCGGTAGCTTCCGGGCCTTTACCGGGCGTCAGCGCTCCGGCGATCGCGGAGTTGGCGCAGAGCAAAAGGCTTGCGAAAAAAGTAACCAGTGCAGAGCTATGGCGTGGCTTTCTCAAGATTTTGGCTCCTGTTAAAGCGGTTATTCCCAGTAATTTGGGGTTGGCCTCTATTAAATTTAGCCCAAATCATTGCGCAGGCAAGCCAAAGTGGGTGCTCGCAGGGCTTTCGGCGGTGCTTTGGTACGCTATCTGCGACTGTAGAATTGCCGCAATCCTGATACAATCCGCGCCCTTTTTGACCAAGTCGACCGGCCTCCTGGTCGAGCGTTCAATTCACTGATTTTTTGGTGGGACTGTTTCCATCATGGCAAAGAAACTTTATATCGAAACCCACGGCTGCCAGATGAACGAATATGATTCATCGCGGATGGCCGACCTGCTCAATGAAAGTCACGCGCTGGAGCAAACCAGTAAGGCTGAAGAGGCGGATGTATTGCTGCTAAATACCTGCTCAATTCGTGAGAAGGCGCAGGAGAAGGTATTTCATCAGCTGGGCCGCTGGCGCAAACTCAAGGAAAAAAATCCGGACCTTGTGATTGGTGTCGGGGGTTGTGTCGCCAGTCAGGAGGGTAGTGCAATTGCAGATCGCGCGCCCTATGTGGACGTCATCTTTGGGCCGCAGACCTTACATCGGCTGCCCGAAATGATCGAATCCAAAAAGGCTTCGGGGCCAGTGGTTGTCGATGTGAGTTTTCCCGAGATCGAAAAATTCGATCGCCTCCCTGAGCCTAGCGTTGACGGACCTAGCGCCTTTGTATCGGTGATGGAAGGTTGCAGCAAGTATTGCACGTTTTGCGTGGTTCCCTACACGCGGGGTGAAGAGGTCAGCCGCCCCTTTGATGATGTGATTGCAGAAATTGTCGGTCTCGCCGCCAAAGGCGTGCGCGAGGTTAATCTTCTTGGGCAAAACGTTAACGGCTATCGCGGTCAAAACCATCTGGGGGAGGTGATTGATTTTGCCGAACTTATCACCTACGTCGCCGGTATCGAGGGCATTGATCGCATTCGTTACACCACCTCGCACCCGCTTGAATTCTCCGATGCGTTGATTGACTGCTACGCGGAAATTCCGGCCCTGGTTGACCATTTGCATCTACCGGTGCAGAGCGGTTCGGATCGTATTCTGGCTGCGATGAAGCGCAACCACACGGTGCTGGAATACAAGTCCAAGATCAGAAAGCTGCGCCGGCACCGCCCCAATATCTCGCTGTCCTCGGACTTTATCGTCGGATTCCCCGGTGAGTCCGCAATAGACTTTGAAGATACGATGAACCTGATTGCCGAGCTGGATTTTGATCTCTCATTCAGCTTTATATACAGCGCAAGACCGGGAACGCCGGCAGCGGATCTGCCTGACGAAGTGCCGATGGAGGTCAAGAAGCAGCGCTTATCGCTGCTGCAGGCCAGAATCAATCAGCAGGCCCAGCGCATTGGCCGTGCCATGGTGGGCGGCGTTGAGCGGGTGCTGGTCGCGGGGGTGTCGAGAAAAGACCCCGGAGAATTGCAGGGCCGCACTGAAAATAATCGGGTGGTTAATTTCCGTGCCGGCGACCATCTGATCGGCGGTTTTGCCGATGTTTTGATTGTCGACGCTTTGCCGAACTCGCTGCGTGGAGAGCTGCAGGTTTGAGCGTTTAAGCAGGAGTGCGAGGTGCTGTCTCGCTCTTGTCGTTGCCAGTATTGGCTCCGGTATCGACTGCGGCAGCTGGCGCATTGTTTTCCGAATCGGGCGAAGAATTGCTAGAGACTTTCTCTAGTCCAAATTCTTCTGAAAGGACACCTGTTTGATTGGTTTCTTCTTTCGGTGCGTAGTCCAGAGGGGGCTGCACCTCCGCGTTACTGGCGGCGCTGCTCTCAAGGCCCGGCGCAGCGTTGATGCTGAGCTCAATAGGTAGTCCGGTCAGCAGTGACTCACCGCTTTCATCTTTACACAATTCGTCTGCGCCACTCGCCAGATGCTGATGGATATCGCGATATTGCAAGGTAAGGTCGTTGAGCAGCGTGGCGGTCTTGGAAAAGTGGTCGGCGACGTTGCGTTGGTAGCGCTCGTTATTCTCGCGTGCTTCCTCCAGCTTCTGGCTCAGGTCTCGGGCTTTGCTGCCCGCATTGCCGAATTGTTTGTGCAGGAATGCGCCGAGTACAACGCCGGAGAGCGATGCAGCAACTACGTATAAAATTGCGGTGCCGGTTTCGATCATAGTGTGTCACCAGTTTGGCTTAATTGCCTTTGCTCGCCCGCTAGTCCCGATGCTATCTAACTGTTAACCAACTGTTGAGAGAGGGGCGCGGGTCAAAGGCTTGAATAGGGTTTGCTCAGGGCTTAAAAACAAGGTCGATCTCAATCTGTGCGCATTCAGTGAGCGCTGCATGAGATAACATGTCCTGATTATACGGATAATCGTGTGCGAGGTGTGGGAGTTTTGAAATTGATTTTATTGTTCGCGAGTTCGTGGTGCGATGCTCCACTGTGGAGTTTGCACTAGATGACGCCACTCGATAAATACCTGTCAGACCTCTCTGCCGGTAATATCGTGGAAGACGATGCACAGCGATTGGCGGTCGAGAAACTCGATGACCTGTATCGCCGATTGGTGTCGGCGAATAACCGCGGCGCAGGACGGGGTTGGCTCGGCAAGCGAATCGGGAAGCTCGCAAAATCGACCCGGGAACCCGAGCAGGGCCTCTATTTCTGGGGTGGTGTGGGCCGCGGCAAAACCTACCTCATGGATATGTTTTACGAGTGTTTACCGGTGGAGCGCAAGCTGCGAGCGCACTTCCACCGATTCATGCGTGGTGTCCATCATTCTTTGACTGAGCTTCAGGGTACGAAAAACCCGCTGGAAAAAGTCGCCGATGAGATCGCGGGCCGCGCGCAAATTATATGCTTTGACGAGTTTTTTGTATCGGATATCACGGACGCGATGATTCTTGCCGGCCTGTTTGAGGCGCTGTTTGCGCGCGGCGTTGCACTGGTTGCAACCTCAAATATCGATCCGGATAATCTCTACAAAGACGGGCTTCAGCGACAGCGGTTTTTACCTGCGATTGCGCTGATAAAAAAGCACACCGAGGTGCTCAACATTGATGGCGG
>CAZDEW010000006.1:14871-67037 GCA_964504585.1 uncultured Pseudomonadales bacterium
TATCGCCTGCGTACGCTCACGCAGGCAAAGCTCTATCATGCGCCTATCAATAGCAGCACCGATGATCTGCTGCTCGAGGCGTTTCAGAAATTGGCTCCTACCGCCGTTGACTGCCGGCTGGCAGCGAGCGCCGATACACAGCTCGATGTCGAGGGGCGTAGTATCCCGACCCGCTTGCTCTACGACGATGTCGTCTGGTTTGACTTCCGGGCGCTGTGCGATGGGCCGCGTTCGCAAAACGATTACATTGAGATTGCGCGCGAGTTTCATGCGGTGATTCTGAGTGATATCCCCGTCCTTGACGCCCGCTCCGAAGATTTGGTGCGGCGTTTTATTTTGCTGGTCGACGAGTTTTACGATCACCGCATCAAGCTGGTGATTTCGGCGCATGCGCCGCTGGCTGAGCTCTATCAGGGTCACCAGCAGTCATTCGAGTTTCAGCGCACTTTTAGTCGTCTGCAGGAGATGCAGTCGGTCGAGTACCTGTCGGCTGCGCACCGGGCTTAGCGCGGGAGATATAAGCGCGGTAGTTGTACCACAGAGTCGTGAGTCTATGGCTTGCTTTGCAATGGGCGATTCTGTAGTATTCGCGCTCCTTTTTGCCGGCCTCAGATGCTGTTAGTCGAACAGTTGCTGTGGCAAAGCTTGGGGAGCTGGTTCCTGAGTCGTGCTTGGCAGACCCAAGTATTTGAATTGTATAGATTATTTGAGATTTGGTTATGAAAACCTACAGTGCCAAAGCGTCGGAAGTACAGCGCGACTGGTTCGTGATTGACGCCAGCGGAAAGACGCTTGGTCGCATGGCGACCGAGATTGCCCGCCGTTTGCGTGGCAAGCATAAGCCTGAGTACACCCCGCATGTCGATACCGGCGACTACATTATCGTTGTTAATGCTGAAAAAGTAGCCGTTACAGGCAATAAGGCGAAAGACAAGATCTACCATTCGCACACTGGCTACCCTGGTGGTCTTAAATCAATCAGCTTTGAGAAATTGATTGATAAAGCGCCTGAGCGAACGATCGAATCCGCGGTAAAGGGCATGCTCCCACGCAACCCGCTTGGACGAGCGATGTTCAGCAAGCTTAAAGTGTATGCTGGCGCCGAACATCCGCATGGGGCCCAGCAGCCACAGGCACTGGAAATCTAGGTCAAAAGTAATTAGCCACCTATCAAAAGAACAGAAATTATGAGCGCAACGCAATATTACGGTACTGGCAGAAGAAAGACGGCTTCGGCACGGGTCTACATAACCCCGGGCACGGGAGCTATCGAGGTTAACAAGCGGCCACTCGACGAGTTCTTTGGTCGCCCTGTAGCCAGAATGATTGTTCGGCAGCCACTTCAGCTTGCTGAGGCCGAAGAGAAGTTTGATATCAAAGTCTCGGTTAGTGGTGGTGGAAGCTTTGGTCAGGCGGGTGCGATCCGTCATGGAATCACTCGCGCGCTGATTGAGTACGATGAGACGCTTCGTCCCACCCTGCGCAAAGCCGGTTTTGTAACGCGTGATGCGCGTGAAGTCGAGCGTAAGAAAGTCGGTCTCAGGAAAGCGCGTAAAAAGCCGCAGTTTTCGAAACGCTAACAGCGGCGGCTGCGCCAGAATTGAGGCGACAGTTGATTTCCCGAAAAACCCGCCATCAGGCGGGTTTTTTTCGGCTTTTATTTTCTGTATCGATTATCTGCATAAATGCACAAAAATCTGACACTTAGAGAGTTTTCTCTTAAAATGTCGCGCGTTTTATACAAGGTGCAGTACGTGGTCGCTGCGAGATTTAGCGCGGTTTTGCTCAGGGCTAGCGCCAGCTGCGTATCAAAGTGTCAGCTGAGTAGCAATAAGTACGGTATTGGCAATCGTTATCCTGCCGTTAACAGCTGCTTATTGTCCCTTGATGTCGCAAACCCATGAAGCAACGCCACTGAATCATACCTGGAGAGATCGGTTCTAGGTTTTTTGCAGAGCCGCAATCTGCTCAAAACGCATGTTTCTCGAAACGGGCAGTTTGCCATTGACCGACGGTATACACAGGCCCAATCGACCCTAATTCTAAGGTCTTCGGAGTTTATCGCATGACAAGTGAAGCGAAGAATGATTCTCGCAGAAGGTTTCTCACTGGACTGACGTCCGTAGCGGGTGCTGCGGGTGCCGTTGGCATTGCTGTCCCATTCGTGGGTTCCTGGCAGCCGAGCGCCAAGGCCAAGGCAGCGGGCGCGCCGGTGAAGTTTGATATCAGCAAGGTAGAGCCCGGACAGCTAGTACGCGTTGAATGGCGTGGCAAGCCGGTATTCGTATTGCGACGAACTGCCGAGCAGGTTCAGGCGCTCCCTGGCCTCAACGACAAACTAAAAGATCCCATGTCGGCAAATGCCGGCCAGCAGCCTACCTACGTCAACCCTGAGCTGCGAACCATTGAAGATGAGTATCTGGTGCTTGTGGGTCTATGTACGCATCTGGGTTGCTCGCCGAAGTATCTAACCAAGTTGGACGGCGTTCCCGGTGGTGGCGACTGGGAAGGTGGATTTTTCTGTGCCTGCCACGGTTCAAAGTTCGATCTGGCAGGGCGCGTATACAGCGGTTCGCCAGCTTCAGACAATTTGCTGGTGCCACCGTACTCGTATGAGACGTCCAGTGTGATAGTGATCGGTGTTGATGAGGGGGCTGCGTAATGGGAAGCTGGTTAATAGGTTTACGCGACTGGGTCGATGCACGACTGCCAATAGTCCGCACCTGGAACACACACATGGGGCAGTACTACGCCCCGAAAAACTTCAATTTCTGGTACTTCTTTGGGGTGCTCTCGTTACTCGTGCTGGTCAATCAGTTGTTGACCGGTATCTGGCTGACGATGAACTATGTGCCCAGCGCCGAGCAGGCATTTGCCTCGGTTGAGTACATCATGCGTGATGTCGAATACGGCTGGATGCTGCGCTACATGCACTCCACAGGCGCGTCCGCATTCTTTGTCGTCGTCTACCTCCACATGTTTCGCGCGCTGATCTACGGTTCTTACAAAAAACCACGAGAGCTGATCTGGATCTTCGGTATGTTGATTTTTATCGTACTGATGGCCGAAGCTTTTATGGGTTATGTATTGCCCTGGGGTCAAATGTCCTACTGGGGTGCGCAGGTTATTATCTCCCTGTTCGGCGCGATACCCTATGTCGGTGACGCACTGGTAGAGTGGTTCCGTGGTGACTATCTGATTTCCGGCATTACCCTAAACCGATTCTTTGCCTTGCACGTCGTTGCATTGCCGATCGTGCTGCTAGCTCTGGTCGTATTGCACCTGCTCGCGCTGCACGAGGTTGGTTCAAACAACCCGGACGGTGTCGACATCAAGAAGAACAAAGATGAAAACGGCATTCCGAAAGACGGTGTCGCCTTCCATCCGTACTACACAGTCCACGATTTGCAGGCGATTGCGGTGTTCCTGTTTATCTTCTGTTTCGTGATGTTCTTCATGCCAGAGTTCCAGTTTATGGGGCACTCGCTGTTTCTTGAGAAACCGAACTTCGAGCACTCGAATCCGCTGAAAACTCCCGAGGTGATAGCGCCCGTTTGGTACTTCACGCCCTACTATTCGATACTGCGGGCGATTCCTGATAAGTTCTGGGGCTTCGTCTTTTTCGCAGCCTCGGTAGCGATACCCTTTTTGCTGCCCTGGCTGGATCGCAGTCCGGTTAAATCGATCCGCTATAAGGGGATTATCAGCAAGGTTATGATCGTGACATTCGTGATCGCCTTTTTGATTCTTGGTGTGCTGGGTGTCTGGGCGCCAAGTCCGGCAAGAACGCTGCTTGCGCAGATCTGTGCGGTGATCTACTTCTCGTTCTTCATATTCATGCCATTCTGGACTGCCATGGAGAAAACCAAGCCGGTACCTGATCGTGTGACGATGGATGGCGGCATGGGAACGTTTAAAGCACTGGGATTACTGCTGTTCATCATCGTGTGTACAGTTGTACCGCTCAAGGCTGTCGCTGCTGGCGGCAAGTATGAGTGCGGTGATTACCCCTGCAAACCCTTCAAGCCTGAGCTGCGCGATACGGATTCGCTGCAGCGTGGTGCCAAGCTGTTCGTCAACTACTGCATGGGCTGCCACGGCGCGCAGTATCAGCGCTGGGGTCGTACAGCGACAGATTTGAATATACCGGAACAGGTGGCTCTGGATAATCTTGTGCTTGGAAGCAGTACCAAGATCGGTGAGCTGATGAAGATTTCCATGACTGAAGATTACGCCAAGAAAGTCTTTGGCGCGGCGCCACCGGATCTAACGCTCAATGCGCGGGTTCGCTCGCCAGAGTGGCTTTACACCTACCTGACTTCATTCTACAGCGACGCTTCCCGCCCCTACGGCGTTAACAATCTAGTGTTCAAAGATGTGGGTATGCCGCATGTTTTGCTGGGTTTGCAGGGGAAGACCGAGTGTCGCCCACCGATTATGGTCGCCGCGAATGGCGGACTCAAGCGAGATGCCGAGGGCAATTTTCTGGAAGACCCGGAAGTTCCCTGTGGCCGCGTTGTAAACGTTGGTGAAGGTCAGCTGTCAGAGGCTGATTTTGATCTCGCTATGCAGGATCTTGTTGCTTACATGACTTATATGGCAGAGCCTATCCAGCTCGAGCGGAAGCGTATCGGCACCTATGTCCTGCTGTTTATCGGCGTTTTCTTTGTCTGCGCCTATCTGTTAAACCGAGAGTACTGGAAGGACGTTCACCATTAATACTACTGCCATTGACCCGGACGGGCTCGACGCGAGTCGACGCTCGTCTATGAGCTTATTGTCTGATCCTCTTAGCCACTACTGCCATCGTGTCAGAATCGTGTTGGCCGAGAAAGGCGTGACTTGTAATCTGGTTGATACGAAAGAGAACGAGTTGCCCGAAGAGTTATTGGACTCTAATCCTTACGGCAATCTACCTACCTTGCTGGATCGTGATCTCGTGCTCTACGAGTCTAAAGTTATCATGGAGTATCTGGATGAGCGTTTCCCTCATCCTCCGTTGCTGCCGGTTTACCCGGTGGCGCGCGGCGAGAGCCGGCTCTATATTTACCGCATAGAGCGTGACTGGTGTGTGCTCGTTGATGCGATCGAAAAAGGTGAGGCCGACAATATTGACCAGATGCGCAAGGATCTGGCGGATGGCTTCTCCGGGATTGCACCGATCTTTGCAGAAAAGCCATTCTTTATGAGCGATGAGTTTACTCTGGTAGATTGTTGCCTGGGTCCGATTCTCTGGCGTTTAAAGGCGCTTGGTGTTGAGCTGGCCAATACGCGACAGACCAAACCGCTGAATGACTATATGAATCGCTTATTCAGCATGCCGTCTTTTCAGGAGAGCCTGACTGATCAGGAGCGCGAGCTTAGAGACTTCAAAGGCTGAGAGAAAGGGCTGCGCATCCTGACAGCTGGATTAGCCGGCTGAAGTTCGACCTACATTACGTGCGCCATGGTGAGTTCGTTGCAAGCGAGCATGCTGAGGTAGCGCGATAGCGGTTTTGCAATGATAGAAGTAAAACTTCGAGAACAATAATGAGCAAGCCACCCACGATGAGCTCGAGTAAGCCTTATCTGCTCAAGGCGATATTCGATTGGATTGTGGATAATGATTGCACGCCGCACGTTGTGGTCAATGCCTACGCAAAAGATGTCGAGCTTCCCCTGGATTTTGTGCAGGATGGCCAGATCGTTCTCAATGTTGCGCCACGCGCGGTGAGGGATTTTCAGCTCACCCCGGAGTTCATCAGTTTTAACGCGCGTTTTGGCGGCGTTCCAACGGATGTGTTTGCGCCGGTGCAAGCGGTTCTTGGTATCTATGCCCGCGAGAATGGGCAGGGTATGATGTTTGAGAGAGATGATCTCGATGGCCCTGACGACCCGTCGCCATCGAAAACCTCTAGGCCAACGGCAATCAAAAGCAATAAAAACGACGCTCCGAGCAAACCCAGCCTTCGTATTATCAAATAGGTTCGACTGCGCCGGGTTCACTAGTCACGTTTGTTACGGCTCCTTTGACCCATTCCTATTTTTAACGACTTTTATTTTGACCCACAATCCGGGCGATAAATTGCTTGTGGTATGCGGCCACAGCAGCAGATCGTGTTGCTGCTATTAATTTTTCTGCTATCCATTCTGCTGCCGGGGCTTGAATGACACCGGTGGGAATCTCTGGCTCGGACCTGTCCTATAGGCCTTTCCTATAGGCTTGAGAGCACCTAAAAATCGCTGGTGCCAAAGCTGTCGATATACTCGAATACACGAACGATTTTCTGCACGCCAACAATATCCTTTGTGGCATTGACGACGGCATCGGCGTCAGCTTGAGTTGCTAGCCCCATAAAATAAACAACGCCGTCATGTGTGATGACCTTATAGCGACTGCTTGCAATGGAGCGATTGAACGTTAGTCGCGTTCCAATTTTCTGCCGCAGCCAGTAATCGGCAAGTTTGTCACCGACAGATCGCGGAGGAGACTCGTAAAGTTCATTGTGTACGCGCCTGACTTTTCGAATTTTTTGTACCGTCGATGTCGCTATGTCGCGCAGTCCATTGTCAGGCACGATGCCGGTCAACAGGACAACACCGTTGTAGCTGGTGACTTTTATCTGGGCATCCTTGAAGCGGGAATCGATTTTCTTGAGGTTAACTTCGGCTTTGGTTTCGATGAACTCATCATCGACCATGGCGCCCGGTGTGCGCTTGCTGTAGTCCTCACTGATTGGGTCGCTACGTGTCGATGAGACGAGAGTGGTGCAGCCCGTCGCATAGCTTAGCGCGACTATCGCCAGCAGAGCAGCGCCCCAGGCCCGCAACCGCCACATGATTGAGCTCGCGTTAGTCTGTTCATTTAGAGTGGGATGGGTCGGGGTGCGCATTGTAATGTCTCGCTCGTTTTAAGGCAGGTGGCCTAGCTTGCACCGCCACCGGGTTTTCCAACCGCAGGTGCGGCTTATTCAGATCTCCGGGCTGTCAATAGCCGCGCCAAACAGTTCTTTTTCAATCATATCGCTAAGACAGTTTAAAATGAATAATGTCGCAAGCGGTTTTCTGGCAATACTCGACACAAACCAGGGTACCACTGCATGTCCGTTAGAGTGTGTCGATCGCTCTATAAAAGCTTGCAATTGCTCTCGTCGACTTAGGCAGAAAAGAGTGACTGTCGAAATGCCCTCGCGAAGGGAAAATTGGTCGATCATCGCAATGCTGTCGCTTCCTGCCGCAACGTCGCTCAAAGCAATGATCATGCTATCACCCGGCTTATTCAGGATTCGAAGCTCCTCCAGAGAGTTAGATAATGCGTTTAGAGTGGTTTGACCCGTCTCGCCGGTATGCAGTGGTGACAGGTGGGCGGGGAGTGGTGGTCTGAGCTCGCGTTTGCTTCTAAGAAGCTGGTGCAGCATGACCGCCATGCACGCAGAATCCTCCGTAGCGCCAGCCAGACACAGTCTGCCACCTTGCGAAAACGAATGTGCCAGAAGCTTGCTAGCTGCTGATACCGCGGATTTGATCTGAGTCTGCACGTCAACCAGAGTTTCCATTGATTGCGCAAGCGAGTTATCAAGAGTATTGCTCATGAAAGGATAGTTAGCTTAAGGCTTGGTTGTCCCGATTTTTCAGGTTTGGGTGATCGCGTTCTTTATCCAGCGAATGTGTGAGTCGCGAAATGACTCGCTATCACCGTTAGCGTGTATGTTCTTTTGGATTGTTACCGGCGATACCTCGATAACGTCGATCCGAAAGGAGGTGGATGCTGAAGACCGTCCGTTTTTTAGCAAATATGCGGCTACCGCTTTAACCAGCTTTTGCCGCTTCGTTCTAGTGATGCTCGCCGCGCCACTGCCAAAGCTGGCGTGTTTCCGGTAGCGGACCTCGACAAAGATGAGTTGTTCGCCGCTACGCATGATAACGTCGATTTCTCCCTGCTTGCAGGAGAAATTCCTTTCAACAAAATAAAGCCCCTGGGCAATCAGGTAATCTTTAGCGAGCGACTCGGCTTGCTGGCCAATTGCAATGCTGCCTGTCGTATGGTTTGCTGAATCTTCCTGTGCGCGCAGCACAGAAAAGCGGTTCAGCAACCGGCTTATCGTTCTCATGGTTTCCTCCTTGAAACATTGAGTGCATCACTTTCTACTGGTTTTTCAATTGCGCGATAATGGCCTCTTCACTCTTTGCCACAATGCGACTCCTTGCAATAAGTGCGCTGTCCATTTTCCGTTCGAAGCGCTGGCTGACTAGCTGTAGCTGGCCAGTCGCGCCCTTGATGGGGCCCTGCTCGATGCCCATCAGTAAAGGCAATCTTTGCGCGAGCAGGTAGGCATCTAGACCCATGGCAAAAAGCCGCTGCAGTTGCGTCCTTCCGCGATAGTGAGCTTTTGTGTTTTCTCGCAGCGAGCTTTTCTCGAGGAGGAAGGGCGCATCTTTAAAGATGATTCCATTCAAGTCTCTTAGCTCAGTGCGCGTTTGTCCACTATTGATTTGCGACGCTGCCAGCACGGGGATATCTCCCGCATAGTGATAAGCGAGTAAGGGTTTAATCGTTGCGAGTTGGCGCGCATTTGCAAACACCACGACTGCATCAATATCCTGGCGCCGTCGCGTTTGGAACTCCAGGCGTTTACCTAACAGAGATTGTAAGCCGGACTTTCGCTGCTCGCTTTGGTCGATAGCAAAAGCACGTTGGATGATGTCGTTGTAGCCTCGCTCAGGGCCGAGATTCTCGCGACTAAGATGCTTGTCGGGGCTATTCCAGTTGCTGGCAAAGCTATTTGCTGCGCGCGTCGCCCAGTCTTTGTCAGAGTGCAGTAGTAGTACGCGTTGTGCGTTGGCGGCAGACAGTGTGGCAGCGAGATCGCGGGCCTCGTCTTCCGATGCGAGACCAAACTGTGCAATGTTAGCCGGCATAATTGCATCATCGAGATAGTTGAGTGCTAGGACGGGTACGGGAGAGCGAACGTTGGCGAGGTCGCGTAAATTGGCTTTTGCTAACGGGCCCACAATGATGTCGGCACCCAGACTTTTGGCCTGTTCAATCAGCGTCGTGGTAGCACCCGCGTTGCTGTCGACAAACGTCAATCGCAGGTCAGCGCCCTTGCCTCTGAGTTTGGCAGCAAGCATGCCGTCCTGAATGGCTTTGCCGGCGCTCGCCAGCTTACCCGTCAGCGGTAGTAAGGCGACTACGTGTTGCCACGATTCACTTTCAAGTGCGGGCAGTAGCCCCAGTTCGCGCGGCGCCTCGATTGCAAAATCGCCGCGTTGGGATTGCATGGTGCGTTGCCACTGCTGAACTTTCTGGCTCTGCTGTTCGATAGATAGCAAGGGGTCTCGCACAATAGCGGCCAGCTCGAGCCATGCGACCATGCCATTTGAGCGCGTGTCCCGACGCAGCCGTCGCAGTTGATCGACATCGAGCTGCAGCAAATCTCGCCAGAGAAAATCGCGATGACTCAGGCTGGCATCGTTTTTTCGCCGCGAGGAAAAACGATTCTCGTCCGCCGCTAGTTCATAGCGCAACTGTGCAGCCGACCAGTAACTGCCCTCTGCTTCATGGCTAAGTGCGAGCAACTCCCTGACCCGAGAGGAATCGCTCTCGGAAAATAGACTTATGCGCCGCGAAATCGCGCTCCTCTCAGCCCATTTTAGTGCCGCTGCATGGTCATCCTGTTGTACCAGTAACTCCAGGTACTCGCGGGCATAGCGCCCATAAAGTTGCGGGCTCATCGCATCGGTACGCGTGCGCTCCGCAATTGAACGGGCCAGCGGTAGGTTGTTGGCATTTCTGGCAGAGAGTATGCCCTCAACCCCTAGCGAGGCTGGTATGGCCTGAGTTTCACGAGCATTGAGTCGCACCGCTTCATTGATTTCGGGCATAACCAGCATGAGAGGGCGCGCGTCGCTTTGCTGAATGTCCTCGCGTACTGCGCCGGTGCTACTGACTTCGTGCGCAGATGATTCCTCTACAATCTCAGTGCCACGCGGCAGGGTTTGCGTGCCTGAACAGCTCGCCAGTATCACTGCGCCCACAAGCGCGACAAACCGCCAAAGTAGCGGGTATCTCGAACGTGGCGCTGCAGCGTCATGAAAGGTCTTAATGTCAGTCAATGCTTTTCTCTTCGCGTTTGGTGGCTCAGTGCTTTGCTAGGGTCGCTGAGAGCGACAATACGGGATCAAATACGATCCTTTTTTGCGCGCGATTTCCCATGTTGTACCATGGGCGCCTGAACCGGTACCTCGGCCTGGGCTTTGCGGTCTCTGCGAATCTGTAGGCCGGGATGAGAGCGGTGTTCCAGCGAGAGCTTCGTGGAAAACACCCGGCAGGTTTCGAACCGATTATCTATCCAGAGATTGCACATGCCATCGCCTTTGAGTAACGCATTATATGTGGTGTCGACCCCGATCGGTAACCTTGACGATTTCAGTATTCGAGCCATTGAAGTATTGCGCGGCGTCGATGCGATAGCCTGCGAGGACAAACGACATAGCGCTAGACTGATGCAGCACCATGGCATTGATACCCGGCTCCTGAGCTACCATGAGCACTCCAGTGAGCGTGACACCGAGGCAATTATGGCGCGGTTAGAGCAGGGCGAGTCGGTGGCGCTCGTCAGTGACGCAGGCACGCCCCTGCTGGCGGATCCTGGTTATAAATTGGTCAATCGGGCATTGGAAATGGCAATCGAAGTCATTGCCATCCCCGGCGCTTCTGCTTCTTTGGCCGCTTTGACCGTCTCAGGGTTGGCAACCGATCGCTTCACCTTTGAAGGCTTCCTGCCGGCTAAATCAGAGGCACGGGACAAGCGACTCTCGCTGCTTGATAAAGAGCCGAGGACTATGGTCTTTTATGAAAGTCCTCACCGTATTCAAGAGACACTGGAAGCGATGAGGCGTATTCTCGGTGAAGATAGAAAGATTGCACTGGCGCGTGAACTAACCAAGCGTTTTGAGACCAAACTCAGGGGAACGCTTGCAGCGGTCTCAAGGAAAGTCGCAGAGGATCCTGATCAGCGGCGTGGTGAATTTGTCTTGGTGTTGAGTGGATTTCAGGATTCGACCGAGCCCGGTGAGGTACCCGAAGAGGCAGGCAGGGTCTTGTCCATTCTCGTGCAGGAGTTGCCGCTCAAGCAGGCCAGCGCGCTCGCGGCAAAGATAACAGGCGTCAAAAAGAATGCGCTATACCGATGGGGTCTCGCCCTGTCTGATACTTGAGTGCACGGGTAACAGCGCAGCACTTATTTCGCTAGAACGCGGCTATCAGGTCCACGCTGTTCCAGAGGTTCTGCAGATAGCCTGACTAGCCGAACAAAGTTACGACGACCAAGTAGCCATAAGAGGTATCGCTATGAACGTTAAAGCTATGAAATCTTTTCCTCAAAAATTTTCTCTGTTGCTAATTGCTTTGCTGGCAGCCGGGTGCGCCACGAACTCAATCACAACGTCGATTGCAGCCTATGAGGCTGCCAGAGCAGAAGTTAAATTGGGGCAAAGTAAAAGTGAGGTTCTCGATATCTTGCTGCCCACGCAATCCCAGCTGGAGCGGCAGTTCGCTAAAACGCCTGAAACCTATATCGATGAGGGGAAAACCGTCGAGATCTACTTTATGCGGTCTCGGTCGTTCAATGATGGCATTGTCACCGACGACGAATTCACGCCCTACGTTTTTGAGGACGGTGCATTAGTGGCTATCGGTTGGACCGCAATTGGGGGTCCGAAAACTCAGGCGCAGGCAAGAGATGACGACCCGGATATTCATGTTCATGGGCGCTACTTCTACTGGCGTTAATCGGAGTGAGCTAGTGGCGTTCGAGCGGGTTTTTATTTCCCTGAGACAGCCTTAAAAATCGCTCTTTCCTACGATGCGAAAACCCGGGCGCTCTATGCTTATAGCGCTCACCAGTGCGTTGGCAACCGCTTCAACCGGTTTGACATAGTCCATGCTAATCGCGGCAAGTTTGCCTGGAAACATATCGAGCGGCACAGCCTTGCCGTTAGTCAGGTAGCGACGACCGGTAATGAGAAACGGTTGTACCACCGTCGCCTGACAGCCATCGGTCGCTGCAAACTGTCTGGCGGCACGCAGGCAATCTTGTTTACCCAGAAAGTAACCAAATTTTTCGCTGCGGGCCGGTGCTGAGAGGTGTGCACCGAGCACGGCCAGCCGCTTAATACCGAGGTGTTTAGCTAATTCAATTGCTCGACAGTTGGCTGTGCTGTTTTTGTGGCGTTGCTCGGCAATTCCCTGAGCGGTGAGTCTGGGGATGGGTGGTGCCCCCACCAGGCATATCAGAGCGCTGCAGCCTGCGAGCGCCTCGGGCTCAAGCTGTTCACCATCCCCTCTAAACCAGTCGATCTCTTCGGACCATTGATAAAGATCGCCCTGCATGTGCGTTGGCTTACTGCCAGTACGACTGATACATCGTGCCGGAATATTACGGGCGTGTAACTGTTCGAGCACGCGCTGGCCGACGAAGCCATTGCCACCCAGTACTGCGGTCATGAATTTGTTCATGTTATCGATACGCTAGCGCGCTGCTGACCGGATCTCAGGTTTTCGCTTTGAAGCACGATTAATAGCTGCAGGCCATGCCCGATTGCTTATTCTAATCGATTTCTCTCGACCAGAATTTCTGCAGCTTCATCGGCAAATACCTGATACAGGTAGTTGCTCGCCGCGCGTCGTTCATCGGGGTTTACTAGCAGGTGGCTATCCAGAAAGGCTCTCACAGCGAGTCGGGTGAGCGCTGTCTGTCTCAAGACGTTAATAGACGTTGGTAGCGACTCATGTATGCAGAGGTCGTCAGGTGCGGTGTAGCTTATACCGAGCTCCTCTGGACCAAACAGTCCCTGCCAGCGCGGGTCATCCGGTGCCTCATCGGCGAGATTTTTTTCCACAAAGTAGCAGCCCACTAGATCGGGATTTTTCAGCCAGCGAAGGGGCTCTGCAATGTCGGCAAAGCCAAGATGCGATCCGCCCTGCACAGTCACTAGCGTCGCGTTGGGAATCAGCGTTAATGCGGGTGCGGCGTTGGAGTCAAAGGGGACGATCACATCGAGCTCGCCGCCAATCATCATGAACGGCAGCGTTGAATTCTCGAAAAACATCTCGCTAAAGAAACTCAACGGCCCGGCAATTGAGATCGCTGCGCGAATACGACTGTCGTTGTCCAGCGGGTGTAGCGCTGCGACTGTCGATGTCAGTCCGCCCATCGATATACCAATAGCAGCAATGCGCGCCGCGTCAATTTTCCCCGATAGCGGTCCGTCTGCCGCTTTGCTCAGTTCAATCGCCTGATCGATGACAAAGCTGACATCGCCTGGCTGATTGGCAACGTCGACAGCTAATGGCTCGCCGGGCGCGAAAGTGTTGGTGAGCGGGAAATTGGGCGCCATCACGACATAACCGTGGCTGGCTAGATGAGCGTTAGTCACTCTGGCAGCGTCGTTATTCGAGCTGAAGCCGTGAGAATAAATAATCAGGGGATGCGGCTCATCACTGTCTCCGACAGGGAGCCAGATATTGGTTTTAAGCTCGCGTTTGGTATCGCCGGCATAGTCATTGTTGGCCTGCGTCGCGCGGCTTGCATCGACGAATATTTGCTGCAGAAACTCGACTTTGTAGTCACCGTCCTGCAGGCGCTGATAGCTCTCGGTTTCTTGCGCAAATGGCTCTGGCTGTTTACCAATGCGGTTGATCAGTCCCAACAGCATGCCTACAAGGATCATAAAGAGGAAGTACTTGAGCAGGAGTTTCATGGAATCTGGCTTCTCTGGTTTTTGTTGATCAGGCGCATGCCACCGAGTGGGCGAGTTTGCCGTAAAACTGGCGGAAGTGCGACGTTTTTCAAGCGGTAGATTGCTTGCAACCCTGCTAAAGCGGCATTAAGCTGCGCGCGTGAGTTGACCAGACAATCGCGGATGGGAGTTCCCGTTCGAGGAAAGTCCGGGCTCCACAGGGCAGGGTGCCAGGTAACACCTGGGCGGCGTGAGCCGACGGCCAGTGCAGCAGAGAGTAGACCGCCTAAGTTGGCTTCAGGGCCAAACGGTAAGGGTGAAAGGGTGCGGTAAGAGCGCACCGCGTCGCTGGTAACAGACGACGGCACGGTAAACCCCACTCGGAGCAAGACCAAATAGGAATCCCTTTGTCTTAGGACATAAGGCGCTGCCCGCGCTGGATTCGGGTAGGTTGCTTGAGGTGCGCGGTGACGCGTAACCCAGATGAATGATTGTCCTCGACAGAACCCGGCTTATCGGTCAGCTCATATTTTCTAACGCGATCAGGCGAGTTTTTAGTGCGCTGTTCGCGAGCGCACTGCGGGAATTAAAAGGAGGGGATTTTTGAATCCTTTGTTTATTCATATTAACAAGACGGGTGGTAGCAGTGTTAGCAGTGCTCTGGATTTGCCCGTGATGCATATTACTGCCAAGGAATTTATCGCAACCCATGGGCGCGAAGAGTGGGAGAGCAGGTTCAGATTTACTATTGTGCGCAACCCCTGGGACAAAGTCGTTTCGCACTATCACTACCGATTGAAGACCAATCAAACAATGTTGCGGGAAAGCGGTGTTTCTTTTAATGACTGGGTGCGCTTAGCCTATGAGGAGAAAGATCCAGACTACCATGACAAGCCAAAAATGTTCGCGCCTCAGGTCGACTGGTTGCGCGACGATAACGGTAAGGTGGAGATTCACCACATCATACAGTTTGAATCACTCGAGGCCGGTTTTAAGCGCTTGTGTAAAAAGCTGAAGGTAAAGGCGAGCTTGCCGCACCTGAAGTCGTCCGATCGCGGTGACTACCGGCAGTACTATGATAATGAATCGGTAGAAATTATTTCGAAATGGGCTGAGAGCGATATAAAAGCGTTTAAGTACGTTTATGAGTGAACACGCGATTAGCAGCGCTCTAACTAAACGTATCAATAATAGAGCCTACAATTTCGTTACCGGTTTGCAGAACTCTTGCTGAAGCCTGAGTTTGTAGCTTGGCTTCCAGCAAATCAACCGAGGTCTCACTCAAGCTCGCGATATCGGAGTTGGGTGATTCGTTGTTCGTCCCAACGCGGCTAATATCAACCGCAGCACGCTGCGCCTGCTCAAGACCGGCTTGTACGCCAGCGTTGCCAAGCTGGACGATTCCTATTCCTGTCATTGCATTACCTTCCACTTGACTGTTCGAAGCTTGTGCCCAGCTGCAAAAGTGCAACGTCACGTAGCGACAGGCTCAGTTCGATTGTTAAGAGGTCTAATCAGTATAAGAAATTGACCGAACTTTGTACGATAGGTGCTACCTGCCAATGCGTCAGCGCGGGCCTTATTCAGGCGTTTAATCCTCGATTACGGCCTTTTTTCAAAAAGTTAGCTCATCTCGCGCGGTAATCTGAATAAAGTTAATTTGCGCTAACTCGAGTCATTCTGCGACGCAGTTATCGCTCGCTGGCGCCTAAAGATTGGCGGAAACTTGCCGCTAACCGGTGGTGCTACCTCTTTACGAGGTGGCGAATGTAGACTTTTTTCAGGGATTTTGTGATGACCGCAGTTCAGGGATTACTCTCAACAATTAGCAAGGACTTGCCGGTTTTTAATGTGCCTGCGAATCGACTTGATGCGCCTGATACTTCGCGCCTGCCTTTGTTGTCGGCAGGCAATGGCGATTCGGTGTCCCTGTCGCAATCGGCGGTATTGCAACAGTACAGTCGCGAGTACCGCAATCAACAATCGGTTTCGCTCGATCTGATCACGCGCGAGGGTGATCGAGTGACGGTGGAATTGAGCTCTGTGTTTGAGGAAGGACTGACCGCACTAAAGGGCTCAGCAGCAGCGCAAGATGCCAACGGCCGTTCAGCACTGCGGTTTTCTTCATTCGAGCGTTCAGTCTCCTTGCGCGAGCAGCTGTACTTTAGCGTTGAGGGTGATCTCAACGATGAGGAGCTTGCAGCAATTGAGTCGTTGCTGATTGAAGTCGATGACTTGTTACAGGATTTTTTTGCTGGTGATATCGATCAGGCTTTGCAGGAGGCCTTGGCCATCGAGCTCGATGGAACCGAGATTGCCGCTATTTCGCTCGATGCCAATCAGTCAACGCTGAGTCGAGAGATTCAGACCTATCGCGCGGTGCAGCAGTTTTCTAGCGAGCAGCCTTCTAGATCCGCTACCAGCGGGGTTGCTGACAATGTCATGAGTATTGAGCAGTTGCTAGCGCTGCTTGAGGCAAAGACTCGCGAGTTGCTTGAGAAATTTGAATCGGAGGCTGGTCTAGCACTGGATAAACCTGCGCTTGAATCTGCGCAAACCCTGCTTACGCCGCTTTTGGAGCTTCAGTAGGCGGCAAGCACCTTCTAATATTGGCGACGTACCAGAGCTCGTCGTCTCTCTGGTTCTACTAATCGATTAACCACCTTGCTGCCATTGTTGTGTGCATGGCACAGCCTTTTTTGGCCTGGTTCTTTTTCTTCTGGCTAGAGCTGCCTTGCTTTACCTGTTAAAGTTCGCCTCCCGCGTCGCCAAGGTCTGGAGGCGACGCTTTTAACGTTTTAGGCGCTTTTGAATGAGTCAGTTCATAGACAACTTGAATGCAGCGGTAAAGCGAAACAACTCGCTGCTCTGCGTGGGAATCGACCCAGCTCTGGGCAAAATGCCGCCACAGTTCAGTGCGTTCGAACAACCTTTTTTCGCTTTTGGCAAGGCGATTGTCGATGCGACACACGACCTGGTCTGTGCCTATAAACCACAGATAGCCTACTATGCCTCACACTCAGCGGAGTCAGAGCTTGAAGCTACTGTTGCCTATATCAAGGCCAACTATCCGTATATCCCGGTCATTTTGGACTCCAAGCGTGGCGATATTGGCGCTACCGCCGAACAGTACGCGCAAGAGGCCTTCGATCGCTACAGTGCCGACGCCGTGACGCTCAACCCCTATATGGGCTCAGACTGCGCGGCACCGTTTCTGGAGCGCGCAGATAAGGGGGCGATATTTCTATGCCGCACCTCAAATTCCGGGGCCGCTGATTTTCAGGAGCTCGAGATTGATGGCAGCAAGCTGTATGAGCACGTCGCAAGCCGCATAGCCAACGATTGGAACCAGCATCGAAACTGCTGCCTGGTGGTCGGTGCAACGGCCCCTGAGCAAATTGCTCGCGTGCGCCGAATTGTCGGCGATATGCCTTTATTAGTCCCGGGTGTCGGTGCGCAGGGCGGCGATGTCGAGCAGATTGTCAAGGCGGGGCAGACAGCGGATGGTGCGGGGCTTATCATTAATGCATCTCGCTCCATCATCTACGCATCAGCCGGGTCCGATTGTGCTGAAGCGGCACGTCAGGCCGCTCTCTCCCTACGGGATCAGATTAACCAATATCGCGCTGTGTAAATGGCTGGCCAGCCGCGCTCGCTCTACTTTATTTTCAGCGCAAAACCGATTGCTGCGCGCGAGATCTTCCTCTGCAAAGGCGGTTCTTGATGAGTAAAGTGCTGAAACATCGCCATAGTCTCGCCTTTCTGGCCTTAGTCTTTATCAACGCTTGTGTCGACCTTGGGCACAAGATAACGCTGCAAAATACGGTGTTTAAGCTGTATGAGGGCGACGAGCGGATTATCCTGACTGCAGCGCTCAACGCATTGATTATCGTCCCCTATATCGTGTTTTTTAGCCTGGCCGGTCAGGCGACCGATCGCGTGCCGAGGCGCAAACTGCTGGTTATTGCATCCTGGGTCGTGTTTGTCTTTGCGCTGATTATTCTGGCGCTGTATGCGCTAGGTTTTTTCTGGGCGGCCTACGGAATGACACTGCTGCTCGGCGCGCAATCGGCCTTTTTCGGTCCGGCCAAGCTTGCCTATCTGCGCGAGCTGTACCCACAGAACCTGCTGGCTTCGGCTAACGGATATGCTCAGGCGACTGTCATCGTTGCTATCCTGCTCGCATCGCTGGGATTTTCTGTCATATTCGAGAGGTTATTCCTTGATTCGCTGTTGGGTTCTGGCGATATCGTGCAGCGCATGCTGCCGATTGGTCTCGGGCTCGTCGCGCTGGCAGTCGTGCAGGTGATTATGGCCAGCCGCTTGCCAACTTTTGATGAGTCAGGGCAGCGCGAGCAGGTAGAGAGGTCCCTGGTGTCAGGCGGTCAGGGCTTGCGTTCAATCATGGATCCGGTTTTTAGCGTGTTAAGCGACCCATTACTTAGGGCAGCAGTTATAGGGCTGACAATGTTCTGGTCCACCGGGCAGGTTTTGCTGGCGATTTTTCCGGATCATTACTCTTCGGTGACAGGAGAGCGGAATACCGCTGTGATTCAGGCCATTATGGCCTGTCTGGCACTTGGAACCGGAATCGGTGCTGTGTTAGCCGGCCGTCTGGCCGGTGCCGCTACAGGCCTTAAATTATTGCCGCTGGCATCGGCTGGTCTGGTCGTGGCGATTGTGGTCATTAAGATTGCCAGCGGCCCCGTGTTAGCAGTAGTGGCCTTTCTTTTTGCGGGTGTCATGGGTGGATTGTTTTTGATCCCGCTCTATACGTTTATTCAGCTCTACGTGCGCGGCGTTTCGCTGGGGCGTGTGCTGGCTGTCAATAATTTCATCCAGAACTGCTTTATGCTGGCGTTTCTAGCGGCGACCGTTGTCGCTGCGCTCTATCAGTTCGATGCCGACACCATGTTGACGGCTGTGCTGCTGTATACCGTCCTGTGCTCGATCTACTGCTGCACGGCTTTGCGCGATGCGGACGCCGCTGTCAAGGAGCCAGGTGCCTGGCGTTTCGATTGAGCTGCCGTGCCCTCTGAGGGCGCTGATCGTATTTATCGCTGAGCCGGGAGTCGCCCTAGATTTTTGTTGCCTGAGCGCGGGTGCGGTGGTTTAATTATACGAGTGTTCGCAAACCTAGAGCTGCATTAGAAACGCATAAGAGCCGCGTAGGCGCTGTGTAGTGGCCGCACAAGGGCTGCACGTTTACCGGGATAAACTTTTTTGTTTAAGTTGCTCAGCTTCCATGTGTGGCGCGCTTGCATCAATAAGTCACCGGCTTGCTGCTGTCTAATTTAAATCTATCCACTAAAAGTTCAAGAATATGTCTAATTACGTCCACCCTCTGAAACAGTTTGCCAGCCGTGTTGCAGCCAATCCCAATGCGCCGTATTTGCACCAGCCTGTCAATCAGGTGTGGACTAGTTATACATGGGCCGAGATTGACAATATCGCGAGACGAATTGCTAGCGGCCTGCAGGCGCAGGGTTTGCAGCCCGGAGACCGGGTTGCCATCCTGGGTAAGAATTCGGTTGAGTGGTTTATTAGTGACTTTGCGATTGCGATGGCGGGTATGGTCAGTGTGCCGATATATGCCACTGCGGGCACTGAAACCATCAATTATGTGTTAGAGCACAGTGAAGCAAAAGTATTTTTCGTTGGTAGGCTGGATGACTCTTCTGGCGTTGACGCTGCGACACACTCTGCGATCACAGTTGGCTATCCCTATGAGGGCATTAACGCCGATCAAAAGTGGTCAGACTGGGTTGATCAGTACGAACCACTGGAGACTATCGCTGAGCCTGAAATGTCTGACCTGTATACCATTGTGTATACCTCGGGTAGTACCGGTAAGCCAAAGGGTGTTTACCTGACGGGTCTCAATCTTGCGTCTGCCGCGACCGATACGGTTGGCAATCTCCCGCCTGAGAAAAATCGCTGCCTCTCGTATCTGCCGCTCGCACACATTACCGAACGCTCGGTGGTGGCAATGTCTTCGCTGTACGGCGAGTTGGAGGTGTTTTTTAACGAGAGCCTTGCGACTTTTCTCGATGACCTTAATCACTGCAGGCCCACTGTTTTCCTTTCGGTGCCGCGTCTTTGGTCAAAGTTCCAGTCGGGAATTCTGGCCAAGATGCCCGACAAAAAGTTGCAGTTGCTGCTTAAAATCCCGATCGTCGGCGGTGTGGTCGCGAAGAAACTGCGCGAAGGTCTGGGCCTTGGTGAGTGTAAAATCTTTCTATCAGGCAGTGCGCCGATTTCTGCGGGCTTGCTGCGGTGGTATTCAAAGATTGGCATCGACATCATGGAAGGTTGGGGGATGTCTGAAACGTCCGGTGGTGTCTGTGCCAACGTGCCGTTTAATCCTAAGCACATCGGTACGATCGGGCGGCCTTACCCTTGCGTTGAACTCAAGCTCGGAGAGGGCGGTGAGCTGCTCATCAGGGGCGATGCGATTTTCACCAAGTACTATAAAAACCCTGAGGTGACGGCGCAGTCCTTTGAAGACGGCTGGTTTAAAACCGGTGACTGCGCAAAACAGACCGAAGATGGCGCCTGGATGATTACGGGGCGTGTCAAAGAGCAGTTTAAAACTGCCAAAGGTAAATACGTGGTTCCCGTCCCTATTGAGAGCTCAATTTTGGGGCATGTCTTTGTCGAGCAGGCCTGTGTCATGGGTGCTGGCAAGCCTCAGCCCGTTGCCTTGCTGGTGCTAGCGGAAGGGCTGGCGGCTGACCAGAGTGAGATAGCGGAAGCGCTGGCAAGCTTGCGCAGCGAAATCAACTCGGGTTTGGAGTCTCATCAAAGGCTCGACCATTTCGTTGTGGTCAAGGACGCCTGGTCAATCGAAAACGAAATGCTAACGCCAACGCTCAAGCTGAAGCGCAACTCGCTAGAGGCCAAGTACGCCGAGCTGCTGGACAGGAAGTTCTCTGATCCAGTCGTTTGGGAGTAGGTTTAAGTCCCTTCGGCTGCAACCGGGTCGCTAGCCCGAAGTGGTTGATTCCACGGCAGTGGTGCAGGTAGTACAGTTGCCGCTTGGTACGACTCTGCGCAAGTACAAGTGGGATTAACTCAGCAAGCCCATCGGGCTTAGGCTGATTGATCAGGCGGCTTTATCGGCGGTCCGTGTTTTTTTTTGGTACGCCGACTTGGGCATTAGCAGCTCGTTGTAGTCATTCCCGCTGCGTGCCAGCGATTCGTCAAGAATATTGCTCAACAGCATGCAGTTTTTCAACATCTCAACTTTAGGCCAGGTCGCTGCTCGGCCCATATTGGCCAGCTGCCTGACTTCCTTTGCGCTCAACTGCTTGAACAGCATTCTCGGATTGAAGAAGCGAAAAGAGGGGTAGATATTCACGTCACCCGAATAATTCTGGTTGAGCACGGAGTGCGCCATATTGGCTGCGTAGTTAATTGATGGAAAACGCTTGAGCTGATTCTTAGTAAGCCTGAATCCACCGTTAAACCCTTCCTTAGTGATTTGACGTGCGAGCCTGCCAAGATTGGAACCCAGTCCGCGGTCTACCTTAGGGTCGCTTTTCGCCCACAGAACCAGCGGGTTGGCCAGACTCACCACGAAATGATTGACCCCGTAGAGTCTCGCCAGTCGCTTGGCAGGCAAATCCCCCACCACAGAACCGTCAATCCACTTGCGTGAAGGCAGGTAGGGTATCTTGTCACCGTTGGCGGCCTTCGCCTCGAGCGTAACTGCAGGGAAGACGCCGGGTATCGCGCAGCTTGCCTTGACGGCAGAGCGAATTAAAACGTTAGGTGAGGTAATTGCGTTGAGCAGGCGTGGCGTCTGGTGCTCTTCCTGCGGGGATATAGAAATATTAATTTCTCTGCCGGTTAACTCGAACGACTCGGCAAAGGTCATATCGCTAATAGCTTCGTCGAGGATGTGTTCGAGATAGTCGAGATTTAGCGCTCCGCCATTGCCAAATAACAGGCGATCAAACAGCGTCGATTCGTCGGGGCGGTCTTCGCGCGATAGCTGGTCTGCGAACTGGCTGTCGCCGAAAAAATGGTCGAGCTCCTTATTGCTGTGAGTGCCCAGGCAGCCAGCAACCAGCGCACCAGCACTGGATCCGGAAATGATGTGAGGCAGCGTGCCCGTTTCACGTAGCGCCTGCACAACGCCAACATGAAACATGCCGAAGTTGCCGCCGCCACTGAGCATCAGAGCGGAGCGGCCAAAACAATGACTGGCGCGACGCAAAAAGTCGAGCTTCTCTTCCAGCGGGATTTCGTCGCAGTTATCGCTGACCACTCGCTCAATGGATTCAGCGAGTGTTTGAATGTAGTCGGTGATGAGCTGTTTGGTGCCAAACTTCGATTTGTTATAGAGGATGGGGTTTCCCATGCCGCCCATATTGCCGTGAATGCCCTCGTTCAGCGCAAATAGCAGCCCCTCGTGATCGTTGCGACCGAGCAGCTGCTTGAGGCGGTGCAGACGCATGGAGATTTCGTGGTAGTCGTAGTCGTCGGATTGTTCCCTGAACCGCCAGCTTTCCATGCCGCTGAGTTCGTCGTGCTGTTTGGCGAGTTCTACCCATGCATCATAGCTTTCCGCGAGTTGCATGCGTTTTTCCAGACTACTGACGCTCTTGAGATCGACGATTGTCATAGGCTCAGATTCTAGTTGCGTGACGCGAAGCTAGGCCGAGGGTGCGACCTCCTGTAATCTTCGCTCTGATTGATCACTGTATCGGCAAATATAGTCGAGAATTCAGGGAGCTACAAACCCTAGATCGCTTCATTTGCCAGCAAAAAGGGATGAATATGGGGTTGCGATTGTTCGTGAATTATTGTTCGCTAACTGATTAATAATTAACCTGACAGCGAACTCACCCGTTTCGTCGGGTTATGGCTCGCGCAAAACATAGCCATCGCTTGACGTGGCGTCTATCAGGACTGTGGCAGCGCTCAAGCTGCATACCGACAGCGGCACGCATCGCTCGCCGCAGAGCTGTGTGTGCTATGTGCTACCGTTGTTGCAGCGACGGCGAATTTCCGCGGCTATGAGCCAGAGCCTGTCCTGACCCCAGACGGCGAGGTCGGGCTCACCGCCACCTGAGAGCCGGAAGCTGGGTACGCCCCAAAGACCCATGCCCTCGACCATCTCCTGCTGATTGCTTTCGACGAAAGCTTTCCAGTCTTCGCTGCCCAGATGTTGTTTTGCCTCGTTCCAATCCAGCCCAGCCTGTTCCACGGCATACTGTAGGTTGGGTGTTTTGTGCAGACCTCTCCCTTCAGACCAGGCTGCTCGCAACAGTGCGCTGTGCAGCTCGCTGTCTTTTCCTAACGCTTTTGCCCATGGAAAGAGTGAGTAGGCTCGTCTCGTTGGTTCGCCAATGGGCGAGACGTGTTTGCCAAAGGCAACGCCATAAAAGTCGGCCTCGCGCTTGGTATCAAAGAAAATATATTTACCCTTGGCGGGTGTTGCCGGCACGCCACGCATAATCATGGGCAACACCGGCTTGTGCCGAAGCTGTATGTTGCAGGCTCTAGCCAGCTCTAGCGTCTTGTCGAAGATAATCGATGTGTAGGGGCTGTTCAGCGAGGGGTAGAAGTGTAATTCCAGCAGGCTTGCATCAACGCCGTTTCCGGCATCATTGCTCACGTCGATATCGGGGCGGCTCACGATATACGGTTCGTTCTCTGCTTTGCAGACATTGAGTTCACGGAGTCGCTGTTCAAGATGAAACAGTCTGTCGACGCCCCAATACCATTCGCCGCCGTAATAGAACATTGCGCCAGAGTAATGCTCAAGCGCCTCAAGACGCGCTGAACCTTGATCGAATTTTTGTTGGGTCAGGGACTTATCCGCTTGTTCAAAACCACTTGCGCTACCTGCCCAGAGGTCATGACTAATAGCCGCGAGATTTTTAACGAAAGCATCGGCGTCCATTGCGGCCAGAGACGCAGCCGCAGTTTCTTGAGCACTAGCCTGGGGAGTTGTGTCAGCTTTTGCTGGAAAGCTTAGCCCGTAATAAGGTGCTATTAGAGCAGCATCTCTCCTTGCCCAGTCGGCTAGCTTCTGCGATTCGGGCTGATTTTTACCGCCCGACGCTCTCACCAGATGCGGAATGATTTTGACCTTGTACCGCTCTGCAAACTGCGCAATGACTTGAGCGGTCAAATGCGAGTAAGGATCGTCAAGCTGATGAAAATACTCCACGACATGATCGGCATTCTTCGCCTTGCGCGTTTTTTCAAAGGCAGCCCGTCGCTTGTTGATCTGCTCCGTGTTGGCAATCCGGCCCAAAAACCTGGCCATGATAAAGCGCAGCAGGCGTGGCGGGTCGACGAGGTTTTTAGGGTTAGGGTTGTTTTTTGGTTCGAGCATGGATTAAGCCTTACTGTCTCAATTGCGTTTTATCGAAATCATAGGTTCCTTAGGTTTTCGACGATGATCTTGCCTTGTCTTTAAAGTAAAAAATCTGCAGGATGACGTTTATCGCGGCAAGTGCGAATCAGAGCAGCGCTAACGACACTGCGAGCCTCTCCCAGAACCAAAGCGCGGCGAGCGTACCAACGCCGAGTGAAAGGGCAATGCCTGCGTTTTGTATGCCGGGCGTTTTAGTTGCGCCATTCGCCTCTAAGTTATGATTCGTGATCAATCGCTTGACTATGCGCCATATCAACAGCATCGGCAAGACAATTATCAACTGCCCAAGCTCGATGCCTAAATTGAACGCAATTAATGCGGCGGCAATTTCGTTGTTGGGAACACCGAGTTCGGTGAGTACGCTGGCAAACCCAAGGCCGTGCAACAGTCCAAATCCAAAAGCCGCCAGCCATACTTTTCGCGGTGACTGCAGGGCGTCTTGGACTGACTTATCGTCTACACGGTCCTTCAGCGCGCTCCGCTTTATGTAGGCGGCACAGGTGAAGGCAATGGAAAGCGCAATAAACACCTCGGCAATATCGACAGGGAAGCGAATCAGACCGAGAATCGTTAGTCCAAGCGTGATGCTGTGTGCGAGCGTGAAAAGCGTTATCGTAATCACCAGCTGCCGGGTGAAACCGCAAAGTAGAAGAAGCGTTATCAGAAAGAGTATATGGTCCAGACCGACCAGCAGGTGTTTGGCACCGAAAAAAAGATATTGCAGGAATACGTCGGCTCGACTTTGCGCGTCTGGTATCTCTGCAAAGCTTGCCTCAGGCGTTAAAAAATCGGTAAACACGCGCCCGTCGAGGAGCTCAACTCTGAGTAAAGTGTTCGCTGAGCGGCTGACAAGATTTTGCACGCCAATCCTGGCCCCTTCGATACCGTTATCGCAGTGCATCTCCCAGCGTTTCTGCAGGCTTGCTGACTCAAGGGCAGGGGATAGCGCTGGCTCGCTGCTCGCAAGACAATTGGCTGGCATGATCGGCATCAGCGGATTGGGGTTGCTGAGCGGAAGTCGCTCGGGAGTTTGCCAAATTATTTCGAATGCATTGGCAGCAGTTTCTCTTACTTCCAGTCGCGAAGGTGCCAGAGGGTCTGCGTGCAAGGTCGAGAAAATTAGCGCGCTAAAAATAAGTGAAATCCAGATTTTGATTCGGTGCAGCGGCATAGTTGCAAGATCTTCCAGCGATCACTGTCGGTAAATCGCAGGTGTTAGGTAAGGCTCGGGCAGTAACACACGATACTTTTCGCTGATCCTGCGAATCGATGCCAGCCTTTGCTGCTCGTAGTCGTCCCGTGCCAGCAATTGAACAATCCGGTCGCGCACGCGGTTTAAGTTTTGTGGCTGTGCGGGGAGTTCTTCATCAACCCAAATGATATGCAAGCCATGTGCTGAGCTTATGGGTGCGGACCACTCGCCCAGGCGGGCTTTAAAAGCTCGTTCAGCAAACGCCTTTCCCAGTTTGTCTGCGAGTTGCTGCTCGCTTATTTGAACAAATTGGTAGCCGTTGATGGAAGGCTCACCTATTTTGTACGCTTCTTTCGGATGAAGCTTCTCTGATTTCAGTTGCTGCACTCTCTGCTCGAGTTCAACGGGCGTTGTATCGGCAGCGTTAAAAACCTGATAAAGACTACGCCTGGGAGGGTGTGAAAAGCGGGTGCTGTTTTCCTGAAAATACTGCTGAATGGCCTGTTCGGAGGGGCTTTCGACAGCAATGCTCGCTTTCAGCTGTTTTTCCAGACCGTTGATGAGGTAGTTATGGATTGTTGTATCCGCGTTGAGCGCCTGCTCGGTCAGGCTTTCTCTAATGCGCTGTGCGGCTGGGCCGTCGTAGCCGGCGGTTAGCGGCTCGCTAAGCTGTTTCAGGCGAGCTTGTACCGTAGCGAGCTGATCGAAACCCATAGACAGGGCCTCCTGCACCAATACCTGATCCTGAATGAGCTGCTCAACGATCGCCTGTTGCTGGCTCGCATTACTCGTTACGCCGTTTCGAATTTCCCATAAACGGATGCGTTCGTCGATCAAGCCATTGTTGATGATGATCAGCCTATCTTTATCTGAGTGCCAGTTTTTGGCGAGGAAAAAAAGCAAGCCGATCGTGAGCATCGCGAGCAGCGGTCTTTTCGCGATTGGCACAATTTTTTGATTCAAGCTGGACAATGTTGATAGCGGTCTGATGTAGTGGCATTAAGCGTGGCAAGCGAATCGTACAGGCTTGCAGCGGTTTAGCTGTAAACGAGATCTTATCGGTATCAGCAGGCGGAGGAAAGCTTAACGGTTGTTAGCCAGAATGGTTTTTTCAGGCCGGGTGAGGGTTGGGAATGGGCTGGATTGATGGCAAAATCCTTCGGGATTTTCCCACCCTTCGGGCTGCTGACGCGTCTTTAAAAATCACTGTGGTGATTTTTGATCGAACCGGTGCAAGAACCAAGTCCAGCCCCCGCTACCAAATAAAAAAGGCCACCCGCGATGAAGGTGGTGGCCGGGTCAGGAGTGGGTGTGGGCTGGATTACGGGTAAAAATCCTAAGGGATTTACCCGCCCCTTCGGGGCTTCGCGCCGCTGGCGCTTGTGAAGATTCCTCGCGGAATCTTTCGAACCGTTAGAGGAACCAAGTCCAGCCCCCGCTACCAAATAAAAAAGGCCACCCCGCCCGGGTGGCCTTTTTTATTTGGTAGCGGGGGCTGGATTCGAACCAACGACCTTCGGGTTATGAGCCCGACGAGCTACCAGACTGCTCCACCCCGCATCAAAACTGGTCTAAAACTGACTACCTTCGGCTATGCGGCCAGAAGGGTGGCGAATAGTAGGGGTTGAGCGGGTGGGCGTCAAGCGCCGCAGCATTTCTTGTACTTTTTACCGCTACCGCAGGTACAGGGGTCGTTGCGACCGACTTTATTGGGTGCGATGGCCTGGCCGTCGCAAAAGAACCATTGGTCGTGATCCTTTTTGAAGTGCGATCGCTCTGAATGATCGATCCTGTGCCCCTCTGCATCCTCATAGCTCGCAGTGAACTCGACGGTTCCCGCCCGATCGTTGCGCTGGCCGGCTTTGCCTCCCAGAATTTTCAGGCCCAGCCACTTGGAGCTGCTTGCCCACTTTTCGGTTGAGTCGGCATCAAAATCGTCGCGACTATCGGGGTGTAGCGAGTCGTGAAGGAAGTCAGTGGCTACCTCGACGTAGGCGCTGTATCGAGCGCGCATAAGCTCTTCTGCGGTTTCTGCGAACTTCTCGCCTGCAATGACAGGCGCACAGCAGTCTTCAAAATCGCGCCCGGATCCACAGTGACAGATCATGTTGTTTTCCTTTTTTATGTCTAGATGCGGCAGTTTATTGCAATCGGGTTTGACTGACAAACCGATGAGTTGCAGCCTGGCAGCACTCGTGATTAATCAGCAAAAATTAGCCTAGAGAATCAAGTTGGAAGCCGTAACATGACAGCCCTTGTGTTCGTGGGTTTGCCGTGAATACGTCTCGCCGGGGAAATCATTAGAAATGTTTCCCGGACTTGAAGTGTGCGTTAAGGCATGCGTTGAAACATGCATTGAAATAGAGATCTTAAAATTCAAGGCAAGCAAGAGTGTTATAACATTGCGATCCAATGAGCGACTTTGACGACATCAGGCCCTACCACGACGATGAGGTGAGTACTGTCATCCAGCGTGTTATTGCCGATAACGAATTTATCGATCTGATTACGAATTTTCGTTATCGAGCCCTTTCCCGCCTGTCAGTTGGCCCCGTCAAGAGCCTGCTTCGCGCGATTGTCAGGCGGCGTCTGCGCGGCGCATTTAGCGGTATAGATACTGTTGCTGGGCTACAGCAGGTCGTCGAAGACTATATGACAAGAATGATCAGGGCGACCACCGATGGTGTTACGGTGGGCGGTCTGGACGACCTGGATTTGTCCAGGCCTCATTTGTTCATTAGTAATCACCGCGACATAACGCTGGACCCGGCGTTTACCAATTACTCGCTGCATCAGGCGAATAGCAGTACGGTCAGAATCGCAATTGGCGATAATTTGTTGACCAAACCCTACGCGTCGGATCTCATGCGGCTCAATAAGAGCTTTATTGTCAAGCGATCGATCTCCAAGCCCAGAGAGCTGTTGCGAGCCTTAACCAAGCTTTCTCGCTACATAAGGCAATCGTTAGTAGATGATAAGCACCCGGTGTGGATTGCTCAGCGCGAGGGCCGTGCCAAAGATGGGATTGATGCAACAGACCTCGCCGTGTTGAAGATGCTTTTTCTTGCAAAACCGAAGGCGGTTAGCTTTGAGGATTATCTCAGCGAGCTTAGGATTGTGCCGGTCGCGATTTCCTACGAATTTGACCCCTGTATTGGCCTGAAAGCGCATGAATTGACTCAACTAAAAGTCCATCAAAGTTACTCCAAGGCTGAGCATGAGGATTTAAAAAGCATTGGGCAGGGTATATCGGGCTACAAAGGGCGTGTACATATTGAGTTTGGTAGCCTGATGAGCGGCATCAGCGACTTCGAGGCCCTGGCGACTACCCTGGATGAGCAGATCGCGCGACAATACAAGCTATTCGATAACAACTACCTTGCCTATGCGCGATTGCACGGTGAAGAAGCTGCTCAGCATGCGAAAGAACAGATTGTTGCCTCAAGTTATTTAAACAGCGAGTGGGCCGGTGGCGGCGGTGAAAGTGGCGCATCTCTCGCCTCCCCAGTCGGCGCGAAGTTTGCCCAGCATATAGCTGAATTGCCAGCATCTGACCAGGCCGTCGCCCTCGAGGCCTACGCCAATCCTGTGACTGTCTGTCTGGAGCGCAAGGCTTGGGTCAGCGCTGAGCTTGCAGACGGGCCGCGCTAAGGTAGGCATGGCGCTGCAACAGGAACTCAAGGATCAAATCCAGCATCTGTACTCAAGTTGGCTGCAGGCAAATAATAATAAGCCGAGAAGGCCGCAGCGAGAGATGATCGCTCGTATCGCTAATTTTCTTGGTGATATTGAGTTGGACGGTGAGGGTAATCGCAGTGACGACTACCAAGATCAGGTTTGTATCGTACAGGCCGGTACCGGCACCGGTAAAACACTGGCCTACATCATTTCTGCACTGGTAGTAGCTCGATCGCTGAATAAAAAAGTTATCGTCTCAACCGCGACAATCGCGCTGCAGGAGCAGCTCTTATCCAAAGACCTGCCGGATCTCTCCGACGCCGTTGACTTTGACTTTAGTTACGCGATTGCCAAGGGGCGTTCGCGATATCTTTGTCTCTCCAAGCTTGATCAACATTTGCAGGGAGCCTCTTCCGGCGGCGAAAGCCCACTTTTTCCCGATGAGGAACCAGTACTGGCGAGAAGTGAACTCAAACAGCTGGGTGAACTGCGCGACACTCTGGGGGCGAACCAGTGGGACGGCGAATACGATAGCTTGGATAAGTCGTTTGACAGCGAGAACTGGCCGTTAATAGCGGCCGATCGCAATAGCTGCAGTGGCAAGAAATGTTCTAACTATCGCCAGTGTATCCTTTTTAAGGCCCGCGAAACTGTTCGGGCGGTTGATCTGGTTGTTGCTAATCATGATCTTACGCTCGCCGATTTGACTGTCGGCGGGGGAACCGTGTTGCCGCCCCCCGAAGAGTCGATTTATGTGATCGATGAGGCCCACCATTTTCCGGAGAAGGCTCGGAATCACCTGGGAGCGTCAATGTCTCTGGACACAGAGCTTGGCAATCTCGCGCAAAGTAAAAAGCTTTTCAGGCGTCTCGAGTCGCTCAGCGGTCTGGCAAGCGATCTGGCTTCCAAGCAGGATCAGTTGCTGCACATTGATACCGCGATTCAGACCAGTCTCGAGTCACTCAAGGTATTGATAGGCGGTCTGTTGGAAAGTGATGCGTCAATCACTGCGCTTTTCGACGTGTCCTCGGAGCAGCACTATCGCTTTAAGCACGGGCAGCTGCCGGTTGAGCTCTCCGGCGCCTTTGCTGATCTGGCAGACTGTTATGAACTTAAGCTAAGGTTTCTCAAGGCGCTTCAGGATAGCCTGTCGGAGCTTATGAAAGAATCAGTCGCCACGCCGGGTGAGCAGTCGCTGCTCGAGGCTGCTTTTGCCTTTCTGGGGTCGATGGTTATTCAGCTCGAGGGTGGTATTGCGCTCTCGGCAATTTACGCGAACGTGGAGCGTGATAACGAATACCCTCAGGCGCGATGGTTAAAGACCTCAGAGTACGACCGTTTTGAGGATGTTCGGGTCGCAGGTGTACCGCTCGCATCAGGGCAAATCTTGCGAAGGCTGCTCTGGAGTCGCTGCTTTGCTGCGGTGCTGACTTCAGCGACACTGTCAACCGATGGTCAGTTTGGTCATTTTATTCAAAGGCTCGGTGCGGGTAATGCGGGTCGTTCCTTTTTAATTCAGGGGCAGTTGAACTTCGCGGGAGCTACCTTTTATGTGCCGCCAATGCGCAGCAGCCCCACCGATTCCTATGCCCATACGCAAGAGGTTGCGGAGCTGATCCCTGTTCTAGCTTCGCCGCATGCGGGCACGCTGGTGCTGTTTTCGTCGCGTCGGCAGTTGGAGGATGTGGCCGAGCTGTTAGCCGGCGAATCCGAAATCCTGATGCAGGGCCGCGGATCGAAGCAGTCTTTGATCGACAGCCACAAAGCAAAGGTTGATGCGGGTGAGCCCAGCTTGCTGTTTGGTCTGGCGAGCTTTGCCGAAGGCCTCGATTTGCCTGGCGCCTATTGCGAGCAGGTGATCGTGACCAAGCTGCCCTTCGCAGTGCCCGATCACCCTGTTGATCGCGCGCTGGGAGAATGGACAGAGCGCCTGGGTGGGAGCGCTTTTTACGATATCAGCGTACCTGAGGTGTCTATTCGACTCATGCAGGCCTGCGGCAGGCTGCTCCGCACGGAACAAGATACGGGGCGAGTCAGCCTGCTCGATCGCAGGATCGTTGATAAAAGCTATGGCAAACAAATACTTGCAGCTTTGCCGCCGTTCTTGCGCCAGCTGGCTTGATCGGTGTCTGGCCTTATAGCAGCTATGTGTAAAAGAGTTTGAATAGAGGTTGCATTCCTGTAAGAATTGTGTGATTATCAACCTGAAGCGTGAGGTAGATCACGTTTTGAGCGCTAAGTCGTTCTGGTCCTGATTGAAGCGTTTGCTCGCTTATTGCTTGCAAGCACATTTGAGTAGGACTCAACTTTGGGTTGTCCTGGTAGGCCTCAGAGTCAAGAATAAAACGTCGGAGAATACGCGCGCTCGCAATGGCTTTACATTGTTGATGCTCAAAATGAGCACCATTCAATGGAGGCAGCTGGAGTGGAAAGCACCTTGGTCGAGGGTGAAGCAGTGTCTAGAGCTCTTCTGGATTTCATGCAGGCCCCGATAAAACAGCACCCCACTCACGTTTTTGTTAAAAACAGGCGTTGATAAAAGTGTCGGCGGCGCTGTTGCTAGCAAGGGCTGATAGGCTTGGTTGAAAGAACTGTTTTGAACAACTGTTTTGAACAACTGTTTTGAACAACTGTTTTGAACAACTGTTCTGAAAAACGCTCTGAAAAACCAGTCGAAATAGCTGTTGATAAAAGCCGTTTAACGCGAGGCTGCGGAGAGCTTGCAGGTTTATAGCAGGTGGTATAGAAGTTCTTTCCGATCATTCCTGTCTTTTTGGTGCTGCGGTTTTCGCTGCTAAGCCATCCTACCTTAAAACCCATCAAAAACGCTTGGCTTTCTGTGTGCGCCGCCTGTTAACGTTGCGAAAAATATAACGTTTCGAAAAGGCCGGCGCGCAGTAAGCGCAGTTAAAAAATAGTTTTCGGAGGATTTGCACTCAGTTAGTTTGATTTGCGAATCTTTGTAAGGCATCAGTTTGAGGGTTGTCCTGGTAGACCCGCTCTTACACGAGGCTTGGCAAAGATGGTAATAACTTCAACGACTGCTTTTATAAAAACCATAGCAGATCGCTTTTAAGTACAGCTTGTCCTGATCGTTAGTGTGCACCGTCGAAAACCGCACTGTGCAACTCGATACAACGCAGCACAACGCTCAGAACAACGCTCAGAACAACGCGGTAAGACGTGAAACAGTGTGATACGGCGTGTGAAACGTAAAGAAGCGAACCCTGGTGGTAAAAGAAAAGTGAATAGGCGAACAGAAAGGTATAGCAATACAGCGAATGGGCGCGCAGTTTATCTGGCCCCGTTTGTGGCGAGGTACAAGGCCTTTGTACGATTGCCACTACCTTCAGCGCTTGAGCTTGATTTATAGGCAGTACGATGATGTCTCGAGGGTCGACCGCTTTTTAAGATAGCGGGCGGCTTGATAACCGGGCGTCAAAGGCGACATTACCATCGCGGCTTTATAGGCCGCAGCCCCTGGCTTCAGCTTCTAGCACTCTACTCACAGACTTCTCTCAATTTGGCTTTAACCGTCAGCGCCGCTGTTGGTTTATGGGTCAGGAATTTGTGCGTGAAAACGTATGCTCGTCTCCATAGTAGGGGCGAGCTGCGATGTTCAATTGAGAGAGGAGTTGTTATCGAGTAACCCATCTACCCCTACAGTCACGATCGCAAAGTCGTGCCCGACTGGATTCTGGTTTCAGCAGGTGCGGCGAATGGCGATGGTATTCAGCGGTTAACTTGCTTCTCTCACCAGCGCATTCCCTTGAATTGGCGAGAGCCAACGCAATGTTTTTCAGCTGAAAATAATTGACAAGCCATGTTATTATTAAAGCAGGCTGTTTAAATTTTTAGCCAAAATACCCTCGTCCTAACTGGCTCTTCTCTGAGGCAGCTATTCAAATAACGCAAGAACGTGACACTCCTGGAGCCGACTTCTGGGTGCGAAGAAGTCATTTTCCCCGCTTATTTTGAATAAATAGACGGAAAAACTTCCTTTACCCTAAAAAAAGTGTTAAAATAAAAAAGCTGGCTTTTTTATAAAAAAATTGTTGACAAGCCTTCTCCTTCCGCATAATCTATTCCCAAGTTCTAGACGTGCTCAACGTTTTTACCGAAATCCCCAGCGGTAAGCGCAGCTCGGTCACCGATAGCCAATAGATAGTTGTTTAGCTTGAGGTGCTTGGTTTGTGTCAAGACGATGAGCATTGATGCTTGGGCATCCCCGCGACCTTGGTCGCAAAGCTCAACAGAGGCATTGGTCTATTACTTGGTAAAAAATTTCTGGTCAGCTGACGCGTGCCCCCTAAGTAAGAACAAAGCACGTCAAAGCAGAGTAACCGCAAATGTGATGGTTACGAGAAGGGCCAGGTGCGTTGGAAGCTACATGGACCAGGGCTTCAAGATGTAGGCGCACAAAGTGTTAACTAACGCCGGCTGGTCCTGCTGGGCTTCTCCAGGGGCCAAGGGGCAGCAGGATCGGCAGGCGGTAGATAAAGGATTCAACAAGCACCGGTATGTGGGTATCGAGTGACTTGGGGTTATTTAAAAAGTTAAAACAAGGAAGAGTAATCTATTTTTAGGTTAAACGCCGGTTGGGCCCAGTTGGGCTTCTCCAGGGGCCAAGGGGCAACTGGGTTCGACAGGCGATAAATTTGCAAGTGTTCTTGCGTAATGGAATGGTTCCCACCTCGGCTTAAGGTATAAGCTTTGGGTAAAAACGCTTCTTTGCCCGGGTGCGCCTGGTATGCGCTGCCGCTAATTACCTTAACAAGCGCCGAGTGCTGAACTTCCCATTTTGGGTTTTCAGGTCCGCCTTTGCGATAAGAGAGCGACAACAGTTTCGCCAGACCGCAAAGAGTCGAGTCAAGAATCCATTGGACTGGATTAGGCTCAGACTAAGGATTTGTTGTTGTTGCTGGTGCTGGCACTACGAGGTCACATTCATACCAGGCGCTTTGATGTGCAATGTTTTGTTCACAAAGCTGGTGTGTATCGAAGCGGAATGTTGATGCGTGGTGCCAGCAGCAGTATATAGAAAGCGTCTTTGCAAATTGCTGTTGCCAACTGACTTTCTTTTCACGGCTTCAGCCTCCTCCTACCCCCACTTGTTAGCGTTTTTGAATCGCTTCTAACACAGCGTTCTTCAATCGCAATAGTCTTGGAATCACTTTAATCCGATACGATATCGGGTATTTTCGGCTGCTCGTTTGTGTGCCGGCTCGATGTCTTAACGGTTACGACTAATGGTTTCACTGCCCTAAAGGGCGCACGCTCTTTAGGCGTTTGCGGTGCGCACCATCCGATGTGAGCGGTCGAAGTGAAAAGTCGAGGCTTTTCATAATTTGCGTTTTAAAAACGGAGCGCCTGTATCTGCCAGGTTTTCAGTTGCGGAGCGCTATCAAATCTACGGGGTTATTAAATGTGTAGGCTCGTTGAATCGGCGGCGGTGTCAAAATCGTTACTGAAATCGTTTCAGCGGGAAGGCAGGGGTGAGGGTGGTGGTCAGTTAGTTGCTCTGTGCTGCCGAAACTGGAAGCGATCTATTGCTCATAATTTGTGCGAAGGCGGTAGTTTCATGACTTGCTTTTTCCCATTGTCAGGGTCGAAGTAGGCGCTTTTTGTCCTGTCAATTCGACGACGTGTGATAGTTGTCACGTTACTGTCATGGCGCTGTATGGACATCGTCACACAGGAGCGTTACCTTACTACCCGTGCTCAGGTAACGCCGTGCTTGAGTGCGTATGAATTTTGCTTATTTATCAAAGCCTTATGTTTTGACTTTGCTGGCGCTGCACCCTTGTATTTGCTTTGGCCCCGTAAGATTTTTAGCGTTCATTTGAGCGGTAGTAACAGGCCAAAAAAAGTACAAAAATGCTTGCTAAGTCACATAAGCTTTAGTAGTATAGCTCTCGATCGCTGGACCGGACCTGGATTGGCGATGCTATTTTACAGAGTTAAAAAAGCAAAAAACTTTGTGAAATCACATTGTGAATCGAGGGTTTGTTCCAAATCTGCGATTAACAAAATTATTAAAACGGCTTGACTAACAGACTGTTGCAAAGCCGAGGAGAAAAGTTCTGTACCATCTATCGATGTGAATCGACAGCGCTTTCTACGATGTGAATCGAACAGCAGAAAGAAATCAGATAAAAAGAATCGATGCGATATCGACGAATCACCTGAAACAAGGTACCTACTACAACAATATTCCTCGGACGGCTGGCGTTATTACAAATATCAGCGTTAGCACGTTTATCTAAAGCTCATTGATGCGATATCAAAGACGCGCTTGAGATAACAGATTGGCATGAAGTCGGTTTGTCTCTTATGAAGTTAAGTTTTTAAAGCAAAATCGGAGTTAAACGATGAAAAAACAAATTAGTGTATTAGCAGGTTCTCTGCTTGCCGCTGCTGGATCACAAGCTATCACTGTTGGTGGCGACGTTCTTGCTGTATTCAGCACCGCCGGTGCTGGTACTTTCTACCAGGTAGTAGACACAACTGCTGACCTGCTGACTGGCGACGGCTTCTCAGTCGACGTTTCTGCGGCAGCTGCATTCCTTGGTGGTACTATCGAAAGCTTCGCTGTTATCGCGATCGCTGACGGTACTAACACTTACAACTACAGCGAGTTCATCTACGTTGACAATGGTGGTGGTCTGATCACTGCTGGTGCACCAGCTGCATCTACCAACCTTGCACTGGGCAACCAGATCTTCAACATCGAAGCTTTCCTGGCTAACGCTACTCTTGGTGGCAACGGTGAAGGTTCACTGGGTGACTTCGACGGTAACGCAAACGTTGCCAGCCTGCTGACTTCTGGCGCGACTGGCCTTGCATTCAACCAGTTCACTCTGGGTTCAGGAACTGCTGCATCTGCGCTGTCAATCACTTCACCTGCAGGTTCAGGTTCAGTTGAGTTGGTTGGAACGACTTTCTCTGCAACTGGCGTTGGTGGTCCAAACCCAGTACCAGTACCTGCAGCAGCATGGTTGTTCGGTTCAGCATTGCTGGGTCTGGGTGTTGTACGTCGTAAGTAAGACGTCACATTCGACTGGTAAGATGAGTCAATGAAAGGTGGTCGGGCCCGCTCGGCCACCCTTCAAAAAACTCTGGAAACAGCTTAAAACCAAAATAATGAATCGAAGATACGGTTCAATCAACGAGGTTACAAACATGAAAATGACTAAACTGACTGCTGCTGTTGCAGCAACTATGGCGGCATCTGCTCAAGCAGCGACTATCTCTGGTGGCGTTCTTGACGGTGTTAACACTGACACTGCAGCGTCTGCAGTTTCTGCAATCGCTATCGTAACAACTGCACCAATGGCCGACGGCCTGCGTACTCTTCAGGGTATCGCTGACTGTGCAGGCAGCACCGACGTTGCATGTTCACCAAGCATCTCAAGCGCTGAGCTTCGCGCTATCCTGACTAACGCTGTTGGTAACACCAACGCGATTTCTAACGCTAACGGCGATACTCTCGACGTTGCTTCTGGCCTGTCAGGTAAGAACGGTGGTATCGTTGAATTCGCAGCGCCTGGCGTTAGCGATGCGCTGAGCGCATTCGCAGGTTCTGGCGTAATTGCTGGTCTGTCTTGTGGTCAGGGCGCGGCAGTAAACCTGGCAGCTTCTGGCGCAACTGCTAACGATGCAGCGACTATCGCTGGTGTTGCAGCTGCTGGCGGTGCGGACATCGGTTTCGTACACGCAGTAGAGCTTGACGGTTCACTGGCTTTCATCAAGCTTGACGGTGTTGCTCCTAGCGCATTGGCGACTGCTTCTTCTAACTACAACCTGATCTCTAACCTCGACGGTACTGGTACTGCAGCAGATGTTTCTGTTAACGGTATCACTGTTGGTGTTGTAGCAGCAGGCGCTGGCGTTGCTTCACACAGCCCAGCAGCTTGTTCACCATTGACTACTGGCGGTTCTATCGCTGACGTTAATGGCGGCACTATCTAATTATTGATTAGATTCAATACTTAGACACAAGCTTAGCTTGTAGCTAAACTTAAAAAAGCTCCCATCGAAAGATGGGAGCTTTTTTTATGGCGCACGGTTTTTGCCATGTTGTTAATCTTGGTGACTATCGCTGGGGTTCGCTCATTGAAGAGAGTATTGTTCTTGCCAATAATCGTCAGGTGATTTCGCGAGTAACGCCCGCCGGCGGCTCAGGATTCACTTAAGCACAGTACCCAATTAGTCTAAACTTAATGCTTTCCTAAAGCCCCTATTCACCGTTTCGTTCTTTTTGTCACGTCTTATTGCATGCTAGAGCTTAAATCCAAAGACCCATCACTCAAGCAGTTGGTGAGCCGTCTGGCGGAGCTGATGGTGGAAAACGGCTGCGAGTTTGATCAATCCTTGAGGCTCGAAATACGGGGCGCTGAGCTGAGCTATTCGCTAAAAGGCGAGCCTGCAGTTGGTGCAGAGTTGCTCAAGCTTGAACAGCGCTGTATGCCGGCGCTTGAGGATTATGAATGGGCGCTCGATAGCTCAGGCCAACTGGTTTACCAGCGCAATGCCAGCGAGGCCGCAGAGCATGCTGGTTTACACGACGCGATTGTTGGCAATTTGGTTGAGCTCTATAACCGCCTCGATAAGGTTAAAGCGTTTGCTAATACAGCGCCTGCCGCCCAGTTTTACCCCTATAAGAGCTTCTTTAATAGTCTGATGTCGGTGGCACATGAAAAGCGTCTGTTGGCAAGCTATGCCCAGGGGTCGGATGCGGTCATGGTAGAGGCATTCTGGCAGGGCAGGATATTCTCGAGCATCAATACCGGGCAGGTGCATCTGATCCCGCTGATGGAGTTCTTTAACCACAGCATTTTTGCGCGCCCGTTCGGCTGGGGCGATGTGAAAGATAATGTTCGGCCCCTATTGCTCCACTACGCACCGTTGCCTACAGATAATGCAAAGAGCAGGGAAGTCTTTGCCTGCTACGAGATCATGGACAACCTGCATGCCTTCGCCAAGTATGGCTTTATCGATAAGGCCAGTTTCTTTGTCCAGTCACAGCCCTTTCGCCTTGAAATTGCCGATGGCCTTGAAATTGAAGTGGGCTACCAGTCGGTCACCGCCAATCAATGTTATGCGCACGAGTGGGCGCCTGACCCGCTTTACCAGAATAGTTTGATGTATCGTGCGCGAACGCGCTGGCATGAAGGGCGATTGTTCTTCCCTTATATGCTGGTCCCGCCATCAAGGCATATGCCCGCCTTTGACGATGCGCTGCGGGCCCAGCTACGGCAAATAGAAATAGACAGGGGTGGGCCTTCGGGCACTATCGCGAATGGCGACAGCATTCTTCGAGTCAAGAAAGCCTTGCTGAAACAAAACCTGCAGTGCTACAAAGAGCTAAAAACCAGCGCAGAGTCTGCAGGCTTTAAACCGGGCATGCCAGCCGCCAAAAATCTCGCGGCGATGATTAAGCACCAGCTTGGCGTATTAAAGGATTTTAAAGGCGCGCTGTAGGCCTACACTGCCTATGTCAGAAGCTGCGCGTACTCACCGAGAATAGTCTGTGAGCACAGGGCTTATAAGGAGCGGAGGAGTAGAGGATCGATCAGAAGAACAAGGATTCCAGCGCAAAGCGGGGGTAATGCTCCGCGTTAAGTAAGCACGTGTTGGCTGGGTGATTGGTGGGTGATCGATAAGTGATTGATAAGTGATTGATAAGTGATTGATCAGCGACAAATAGGCCGCGGAGTAAAATCCAGTTGGCGTGCGCTCAGGACGGGTTTTCAGCCAGAAACTTTTCAGGCTCTTCCAGCGGTGAGTCGAAGATAAGGCCGCCTCGTTTAAATCCGACAGGGCTAACATTCGTTTGTAGATGGATGTAGCCAGCGCGATCAAGGAACCATCGCCCCTCCTCCAGGACGAGGTTGATGTGCAAGTGTGCGGGCTCGAGGTTGTCTCCAATGTAGATGGAACGAGCCATCATATTGCCCATGCAATCGATTTTGGCTTTTCTCGAGTGGACAACGCTTGTCTTTATTGAGCGGCATTCACCCTCTTTGACGAACTGGAAGACCGAGGAATAAGCGAGCCGATACCAGCCTTTTGTTTTGAGTATGCGCTCCTTCGTTGCAGCGGTATAGTGATCATCGAGCATCTGCACATAATCGTCAGTTTGTTCAGCCGCGGCAGCGAAGTCGAGAAAGGCCTGTGTGGCAGGGTGTTCACGCGTAGCTTTGTCCATGATAGATTGCTGTTCGCCGGTGGTCGCACAGCCAGCCAAAAAGCTAAGCAGCCCCACGGCTATCATAAATCGAGCGGGCCAGCTCGGCTGCGTGTCGCGCAAATAGCGCAAATAGATTGTATCGTTAACCATTGCTCAAAACTTTTAAAAGTACGTTACCCTAAACACCAAGGCTGTAATCCAGACAAATACCCGGATCAGAACATTAGCCAACACTTAAACCAGGGCACAAATTAACACCCATACTAAAGCTCATATTTAAACCCATACTAAAACTCATACTAGGACAAGAGGCCAAAACAAAAGCGTATCACGCAATCGAACTGCGATTTTTGAGTGCGAGGAAGTCCATATGAGTTTGAAGTTTAGACCACTAAATTTTAGTCGTTGATAGTGAAGTGCGTCAATTGTGTTGGGTCGTGGAGATCTTTTGGTGTCGGTAGCGCGAATCTAGCGCGCAAAAGATGAATGCATAAACTCATTGCTACAAAATCCAGAAAAGACGTCGAAAAGGCGCGCAAGCGGCTGGATGGCGCGCGCCTAAGCGTTACTATGCCTGGCGTGATGAGCGGCGAATATCCGGCGAGCGAGGTGCTGCAGAGAGGGTTCCAGTTGTTATCGGAGTCCAGGCCTCGCCCGGCGCTTGCGCTTGCCGATCTGATCATGGCGCAGGTCAGTGATGTCGTTGATGTTCACTTATTGCGTGCAAGAGCGCTTCTGGAAATGGAGGCCGTAGGGCTGCTGGATGCGTTAGTGCCGGTTCTGCTCAAGGCGGCCCCCAATAACACTGGCGTTTTGATGGTGGCTGCGCGTTATTACTATTTACTCGGTGATGCGAGTCGATCAATCGGCGTGACCAAACAGCTGCTGGCGGTCGATGCTAATAATGTTGAAGCGTTGCTGCACAGTGAACTTTGTTTTCGATACAGCGGAGATACGGAGCGGGCCGAAAAGATTTTGCTGCGCTGCCTGAAGTTGTCGAAGGAGTCCGGTACCAATCAGTCCGAGCGAGTCAGGCAATATGCGGCGTCGCTCTTAAGACTAGCTAATTACAAACGTCTTGACGAAGAGGGCTTACAGAGCCTTCGCGCCATGCACGCGCAATCGGAAGATCCCATCTTGCAATCCCAGTCAGCGTACGCCCTGGCCTCGCAGGCGGCGAAAAGCGGGGATAAAGATCAGGAGATTACGTATCTGCTGGCAGCCAAGGCCATGGAGCGAACCCTGTGGTCGATAGAGGCTTCACAAACAGAAGTGCTCGAGAACTACCAGGCTAAACTGGCAAGCCAGCGCGACGTGTTCTCAGGCGCTTCGCCCCTGCATCAGGGAGATTTGCCTGAAGCGTCGCTACAGCAAGCCGAAAGTCAGATGCCGGTTTTCATTCTCGGCCTGCCGCGAAGCGGTACGACCTTGATGGAGCAGATTCTCGGTGGCCATAGTCAAGTTGGTCAGGTTGGTGAGTCCAAGGCCTTTTCACTGGCAATGGATGCTGTGGTGCCGGAGTATGACAAATCCTGGCTATTATCAGAGTACCCCGCGGGACTGGATCGATTACCACAGCAGGCCTTTGCTGATATTCGACGTTACATTGAAAAGCATCAGCGTGTCTTTACCGATAAGCCCCTGTATATCGATAAGGAGCTGTCGAACTTCAACTACGTCGGTTTGATGGCATCACTATTTCCAGAGGCGAAGTTTATTCATATGGACAGAGCGCCGATGGATATTTTCCTTAGCTGTTTTAGAAACAGTATTCCCGGTGTACCGCAAACCGCCAGTCTCGAAGCAATGGCGGAGTACTATGTTTATATGAAGCGCTTGATTGGCGAGTGGCGAGACCTGCTTGCCGATCGCCTGCTGATTATCAACTATCAAGAATTGGTGCTAGAGCCTGAAAAATTTGCAAGGCAGGCTGTGGAATTTCTTGGGGTGGAATTTGAGCTGGGGATGCTCGATTTTCATCAGCGCAAGAACATCGTCAGAACGCTCAGCGTTGATCAGGTGCGTCAAAAGATTTACACCAGCTCGGTGGAAAAGTGGCGAGAGTATGAAGAGGTGTTAGAGCCTGCGCGCGCTGTGATGCAAGCACATGGAATCCCCTTGCAAGGGGTTCCATACCTGTGAGTGTGGGGGTGTGATGCAAATCGGCGCAATTACGGATCCAGTGTTTCGCGCGGCCGCGAGCAAGATAGATCGCTCGATAGATCTAGGCGATTATCAGGCAGCAAGTGCAGAGCTGCGAAAGCTGGTTGAAGCTGAGGCGCTCAAAGCCGGCGATTTATTAAAGCTAAAGTCGTTGCAGCTCAAACTCTATAATCGCCAGCAGTGGCTAGTAGAAGCCTTGCCACTGGTACAGGACTTGCGGGCAGCAAAAGAGTTAGGGGCCTTCGAGTGGTTGGAGCTGGCCTTGTTCGCTGTGTTAAGCGCAGATCTGAAGGCTGCAGAAGAGTGTTTCAAGCGCGCACTCAGCCTCGACAAGCGCAGTGCACTATTGGCCTCCGAGCTCGCTATTCTGTACGAGCAGAGAGGCAGTCAGCAAAAAGCGCTGGCGATCTACGAGAAGATTTTCGCCGCGGGCCTGGCGTCAAAATCGGTCGATCTAGTGTTCACTCGGGTGCTTGCGCGTCTTGCGGGCTTACGTGCGCTCACGGACCAGGAGATCGAGCGCCTGCGCAAACTGGTGCGGCGCAGCGGTGGCGAGGAAATCGAGGTACGCTTGCTATTTGGTTTGGCGAAGGCTTATGCCAGGCGCGGTGACACCGATAAGGAAATTGAGCTGCTCGTTCGAGCCAATGCCGCTGCCGATTTTGCAATTGAACAGCAGCCCGACCAGCAAACCATCGAAGCCTCGCGAGGGCGTTATAAGGCCATTAGCAGTCTATTCGAGAAACCTGCTCCCGACTGGATGCCCCGGTTTTCCACCTCAGAGGCTCGTCCGGTATTCATACTTGGAATGCCGCGCAGCGGTACGACTCTGCTGGAGCAGATTTTGGGAGCGCACTCCAAAATTGAAAACTCGGGCGAATCGCGTGCAATGGGTATAGCATTCAGACGCCAGCTCGAAAACAAGGCGCTGCAGCCTGGAGATGAGACCAACCCACTCCCGTTCATGCGATATAAGAGTCTTGATGCAAGTGATTCTGCAGCTATCGTTGAGTACTATCATGCCTACCAGTCAATTTTCTCCGATGCGGAGATTATCACTGACAAAGAGCTGTCCAATATTGATCGCGTTGGGCTGATTGCACACATGTTTCCAAACGCACGCTTTATTTGCATCAGGCGGCACCCTTTGGACGTCTGTGTCAGCATACTTCAGCATGATTTTGCCCAGACCTATTTCTCTGCTTCCAGCCTCAAAATTGCGCAAGAGTACGAGGTCTATTACCAGCGCGCAGAACACTGGGAGAAAACCTTTCCGGAGCGCGTGTTTTCGCTTGAGTATGAGACGCTGGTCGCTAATTTTGAGGCAACGGCGCAGTCTTTGATCCAGTTTCTTGGTCTTGAATGGGAGGAGGGTATAAAATCTTTCCATGAGCGCGAAAACTCTGTGAGAACGCCGAGTCTCAGTCAGGTAAGATCAGCTGTGAATACGGCTTCTATTGAAAAATGGCGACGGTACCAGCGCCTTGTTGAGCCGGCCGAGAAATACCTTAGCAATAAAGCTTTGATATAGATTTTGTATCAGTTATGTGGTTTCCCGAAAGAATAAGACATTTAGGGCAAATAGATATTCAGCCGGCTCTTAACGCGCTGAATGAGCTACCTGAGGAGGCCTGGTTCGCCAATGAAGCACTCAAGAAAAAGCTTGCAGGCGACAGGCCAACGCAGTCACTGTTTTTTTATTCGATGTCGCAAGATGAGTACGCGGCCAAGCTGGCAGAGGGTCCAATCGCACAAAGCGATGTGAGACATCTCGATGCCCATGCCACGCTTTACCAGCCGTTTAAATACCTGTTCGATGCGATAGAGAAACATTACGGCAGCGGTGGTGCTTTTCTAAGAGCGCAGGTGGCTCGTATGCCGCCGGGTGGTACGATAAAGGAACACCGGGATAATATGATTATTCTGGAGAACACGCATCGTGTTCATGTGCCGATCGTGACCACGCCCAAGCTCAAGTTTTTTGTGGATAAAGAGCGGGTAGTGCTAGAGGCGGGCAATATCTACGAGTTGAATAATCAGCTATACCACTGGGTAGAAAACCCCATGGATTCTATTAATCGAATCCATCTCATTCTCGATTATTTGCCGCCAGAATATAACGTTCCTGCATCCACGGGTGAAAATTTCAAGTTCTATATTCGGCAGCATCGGGCAGCGCGCCCGGTCAAGCCCGCTGCCAGCGACCTTCCTCTACCAACGGTCGCCGGTATCGTCGCGGTGCCCGATGATGCGCGCTGGCATTTTTCGGTGCATGTTGCCGATATGCAAAGGGGTGAGAGCAGGCCCGTTATCGACTGGTCGGAGATAGAGCCTGCAGCGAATCAGGGAGAGCAGGAGAATGCCCCGCAGGGAATTGCCGTTGTGAACAAGCAGCTGTTTGTAGCGTCGGGCTCGAGTCTGCATTGGTTTGACGAGCGCTTTAAGCACAAGAAATCATTTGCGTCCCCGTTTTTAGTCAACGCGAGGGCGTTAGTACATCAGGGCAAGCATCTCTACGTCGTATCACGCGGGGCGAACGCTATTCTGCGGTTCGACATCAAGAAGCGGGTATTTGATACTGCATGGCAGTTGTATAGCGATGCTTCCGGAAAAATAGCGATTAGGGAGTACAATCTTTCCCGAGAGCCCTCCTTTAATGTGGCCGAAAATCTAGGTCTTAGCGCGGTTGCGGTCACTGCAAGTGGTTTTCTAATAGCGGCCGATAATTTCGTGAATGTCATCAAGGTCGAGAATGGCAAGGTTGATTCAGGTGATCAGTTGCCGCGTGGAACCACTGAGTTACATGAATTCAATAAGGGCGTTGCCTACCTCAACCCCGCTATGGGGCAGGTGGCCTATATGTCCGATTACGATTTTCGTGCCCATAACAGGCCGACAGCTGCCAATGATGCAAGAGATGGCGAGGCTAACGGTGATCAGCAGTTTAGCGCTGGGCTAGCGAAGTACTATAAGGGAACCTTGTTAGCTGGCTGTCAGCCGGCTGCGCTTTCCTTGCTCGATATGAAGAACCAATCGGTCGTCGCACATCAGGCGCTGCGCACTGAGCCCTCAAGTCGCGTGTTGGCAGTTGCAATATTTAAAGAGAGTTAAGTCGTGAGTGAATTTCCTGGAAAAATGCAGGACAACTTTTACGCCGAACCCAAGCGGATCCGTCGTGCTGCGTTGGCTCTGAACTTTATTGCCCCAAATCCTGATGGGGTGGGTGGTCTCGCCTGGCGCTGCGATGTGCCGACCAGCAAGGAAGTTGTGCAAAAGCTTGAGGCGATATGGGGTTTCAAGATCAAGCCGCTGCGTTCCGAAATTCGCTATACCCTGGAATCGGCCGATGAGATTAGTCGGCGCAGAGGAATTATCTGCCACTCGGATGCGGGAACCTCAGATTACACGGCGGTGATTTACTTGAGCCGGCCGCAGGACTGCATGGGTGGCACGGCTTTTTTTGAGCATAAGCCCAGTCGCAGCAAAGTCCATCGTCCGGCCGAGACCTCCGTCGACTTCAGAGCATTGGCAGATTGGCGGGAATACTATTGCAGCGAGATGAAGTTCAATCGCATGGTGACCTACAGCTCCGATATCTTCCATGGCGTCAAGCGCCCTTTGTTTGGTAAAGACATTAAAAGCGCGAGAATGATTCAGTCGATCCGCTTTAACCGCGCCTGAAGGCCTCGATTTTTTTGAGCGTTGCTGTGGCTTCTGGCATGACTTGCAAAATTTCAGTTTCGCGTTGCCGCCACTTGTCTTTGACAGGCTTGGAGGCGGTGGTCGAGGAGAGGGGCAACGGTTTGGTCACAGTGTCGTAAAGGGACTGGTCCATCTTAAAGTGCCCGAAATCGCAGATTTTCTTGATGGTTTTGCCGGTGCTCCGAAGCAGCTCATCGTAGCTCAGGGTCATGTGGCGCGAGTCGGGCAATTGCGCTAGGTCATGCATAATTTTTTCATTGCAGGCGCGCCACTGAAAGGCGGCTATTTCAGCGATGCTCTTCCCTTTGAGAGCCCGCCACCCTCTCGGCAAAACAAAGCACCAGTAGCCCAGCGGCCAATCCGGCAGGTCATCAAATTTCACGAACGACCCCTTGCGTTCCCAGCCCTCGATCATACTGTTGATGTTTTCCTCAGGCTTTCGGTAGAGAAAAATAAATCGTGCGTCGGGGAAGGCTGCGAGTAAAAACGGGATGTTAAGGGCGTTTCGTGGCGTTTTTTCCAGAAATTGCACGCGGTTTGGTCGTTTCTGCGCAGGCAGGGCGGTATAATTTGTCCCCTGCGAGTCGCGTAGCTCCGCTAGGTAGGCGAGGCGCAGCTCACGGCTTAGGTCGGCGTTACAGTGATCCGCATCAAGGCAGGCCGAGTCCTGACTGCTATTCTCATACTTGAGGCTGGGAAACTGGGCGAATATGCCGTGACTTTCGGTTCTTATAGACCAAAGATTGCCGCAATTGATCAGCGTTTCAAACAGCAGGGTGCTGCCAGAGCGGGGCGCTGAAACAATAAAAATCGGCCGGGAAAACAGCTTCTTTTGTGCCGATACTGGAAACAGACGCAGCAGTTCTTCCTTGGCAATGGCGGGCTTAGCGGAGTGGGGACCGGACATAAGGTGCAGATTTTGATGCGAGTGTTTTATTGATTTGGGTTGAGTTTGGCAGCATGGCCTGTCGTTAGGCAGGTATCACTATGAATATTAAATCAGACTTTCGAGATATTTGTCAGCTGAATGTCAGCGCACTGATAGAAAAAATTGAGTCCCTGGGCGATGAGCCCTGGTATGAAGACGTCACGCGCCAGCAAACCTTCGATATTCACAAGTCTACCCAGTCGATTCGCCTTGTCGATAATATCGAGCCTGGCACCACCAAAGCTAAAGTTCACCCGCTCTATGCTGAACTTAAGCAGGAGCTTGCCCCTGTTTTAGGCGCGGTGAAGCGAGATATTGATAAACGCGTTAATGCCAAAAAGCTTGAAAAAGAGTATGGCAAGAGCTGCTTTGTGCGCATCGTTCTGGCACGGCTTGATGAACAAGGTGAAATCCGCCGTCACAAAGATACGGGCGAAAGTCTGATGTACGTTCACCGTGTCCACTGCCCACTGATTACCAATGATAGCTGTGATTTTCACGTGGGCGATTCTACCCGCAAGCTCGGTGTGGGCGAAATTGTAGAGATTAATAACCGGCGTTTGCACGGCGTCGAAAACAACGGCAGTCAAAAGCGGGTTCACTTAATCGTCGATTACTATGTGCCCGGTGAAAAAGTTGTTGATATCGATGGCAAACAGCATATTTGTAAGCTTTAAAACTACGATCGACACCATGATTTGCTGTCTTCATAGGCATGTTCGCCCGCTCATTTTTGTTTTCCTCATGCTAGTGGGGGTTCAAGGCTGCACCGTCAAGCAGGCGCTTCCTGAGCGTTTTACCTACGACTGCAATTTCAATTACTTTGACTACGACCAAGCTGCGCCACACATCGAGACGCAGCGGCTTTCCGATGTGTTTGTCTGGATCCAGCGGCGAATGAAAGGCGAGCTCCAGCATTCGCCGGGGAAGGCGTTGGCTCGCGATATTGAACGGAAACACTTCACGACTAGGACCTATGAAGATCCCGCTATCATCGACCGGAATATCTGGGTGGTTTCCGCAGCGGCAACTAAAAATAATAATCCGATGAATGTGGTTATTGATAAGCGAGGCCCGAACTACTTTATCACCCGAGTTAATGATCAGCATGTCTCGATGCTGGGTTTGACGCAAGGTTTTCTGTGGGCGAGTGGTGGGGCATGCAATACGGTTGAGTACCCCTGGCTGCTGGGTGAAACGGTGTCGTCGCACTAGCAATCGATGAAAGTATTCTGCATAGGGTTTCATAAAACTGGGACAACCAGTCTCGCGCAGGCGCTGACGCATCTGGGCTTAAAAGTGACGGGCCCGAATGGTGTTAAAGACCCGAACATTGCAGTCAACGCGCTCCCGCTGGCACTTGAGCTCGTGCCAAAGTTTGATGCTTTTCAGGATAATCCCTGGCCAATACTTTACAAAGAACTCTATCAGGAATTTCCCGACGCCAAATTTATATTGACCTACCGCGACCCTGAAGCCTGGATCAAAAGTCAGGTTCGGCATTTTGGAGAGAAGAGCACGCCAATGCGAAAATGGATTTATGGCGTTGGTTGCCCTGCGGGTAACGAGGCGGTTTACCTAAAGCGCTATCGGGATCACTATCATGAGGTGGCCGAATTTTTCAAGAAGCGCCGGAAACCACTGCTCGTGATGAACCTCGAGAAGGGAGATGCCTGGGAGAAGCTTTGCCCTCACCTGGGTTTGGCCATCCCCGACCAGCCGTTCCCCCATGCCAATAAAGCCGAGTCCAGAGAACGCTTTCTGGCCGGGCGTTAGACCTGCTCCGGAGCATTGAGAACAGATGACGGGTGCAGGGCGTAATCTCATTATTACTGGTCTACCGCGCAGCGGTACCAGCCTGCTGTGTGCTCGTGTCAATGCATTTAGTAACTCCGCAATTATCAATGAGCCGCCCGAACTGTTCGAGGCGACGAAAGCCGCTGATATGGCCGGCCTCGGTCGAGTGTATGCCCAGTACCGTGAGGATATTGCACAGGGCAAGCCTGTACTCAATAAGATAAAGGATGGCAAGTTTATTGAGGATACGCGACTCGAGGATAGTCGCAGCCCTCACGTGCACCCGGTCGATAACACAAGCTTTACACTCGGCATTAAAAATACGCTGCTTTTTTTGGCCATGCTCAGCGATATCACTCGTCTGAATCAATTTTCGGTAGTCGCGAGTATTCGACACCCGCTAGATTGTGTTGCCTCGTGGCGCAGCGTTTCTTTTCCTCATCTAAAACATGCGAAACCGGATTTTTTGCAGGCCTACGCCAGCGCTGATTTTAAAAGCGACTTACAGGCGCTTATTGTTGAACCCGATATCGATATTCGCGCCGCGCTCTTGTGGTGCCTCCTGGCAAAGACGATTATCAGAGCGAAGAAGAAACTTCTGCTGTTGCGTTATGAAGACATGGTAAAACGACCCGATCGCTGCGTCGATCAGCTCGCCAATTACCTTGCCGTGGACTTGCCTGCGGAGAAGTTTGACGTGTCGTCGCCGGTGCGTCGTCGTGTCGACCTAGAGCCTGCGCAAGTCGACAAAATCTCTGCCATCTGCACAAAGCTTGCGTCTAACTTCGGCTACCGGATGAATTAAATGCCTACTTCAAAACATGAAAACGTGCTGGTGCTCATTTGTCTGGGCGACAAAAATTTTAACGTGGATTTGACATTACTGTCTTTGCGTTCAATTCGCGAAGTTGCGCAATACGATGGTCACCTGCTTCTCTTTACCGACTTTTCCCGTCCAATTCCAGAGTTGGGCGCGATGAATGTGGAGCGCATTGTGGTGCCAGCAGACTCCATCGATGATCCACGCAACTTCCGCATACACATGCACAAGTATTACGACTTTAGCGTCCATGAGCGAGTCGTCTATATGGATTTCGATATCCTCACGCTCAGGAGTCTGGGGCCTGTTTTCAAACGCATCGAGAAAGACCTGCTCTATTACTGCTATGCGCCCAAAATGCCCTGGGATAACTACGATGCCTTTGGTGCAAACGAATACATAGAAAAGTTTCGTACAGCACCCGTTGTGAAGATTTCGCCCACGGGCATTTGCTCAGGTGTTTTTGGAATCCAAACGCGCTATCTAACCAAGATGCTTAAAAAATGGGGTAAGGTGCTCGATAAGACGACTTCCAACAATGATCAGCATGCCTTCAATGAAATGTTGGTGAAGGGCGGTTATCCGTGCAGGCCGCTACCCAACGAATGGTTCGAATACCCGCTACAGAAACCGGACGCGAGAGCATTACGATCCAGCGAACACTTTATTTTCTATCATTACAATCCAGTATCCAATCCTCGCAAGCTCGCGAGTATGCAGGCAGATCTTTTGCCGCATATATCGGAATAAGCGGTTGCGTTAAAGCCTCCTGTTCATGTTCTTTAGTTCTGGCTGTTAATGTCTAAATACATAATCACTTATCGCACCGAGATCGACGGTCTGCGTGCAGTCGCTGTTGCCAGCGTCCTGCTTTACCATCTGGGCGAGGTGTTTTTGGGGCGTACGCTGTTACCGGGTGGGTTCCTTGGCGTCGATATTTTCTTTGTGATTTCCGGTTACCTTATCACGTCCATTATTCTCAGCGGACTGCAAGCGGGGAGCTTTAGCGTTGCCCATTTTTATGAGCGGCGAGTCAGGCGAATATTCCCTTTGTTGTTGATTGTAGTATTGAGCACAATCCCTTTTGCCTGGCTGCTTTTTTTGCCCGCCGAAATGCAGTCCTACGCGAACTCCGGGCTGGCTTCAATTTTCTTTGTCTCAAATTTCTGGTTTTGGAGTAATGACCCCTATTGGGCGGAAGGGCTGGTTCGACCGCTGCTGCATACCTGGTCGCTGGGTGTTGAGGAACAGTTTTATCTCTTTGCGCCCTTGCTCATGGTGCTTTTCTACCGCCTTGCTCAAGGTTCATTGGTCTGGATTTTCTTGACGCTGTCTATAGTTTCGCTGCTTGCCGCACAATGGGCGAGTCGAGAAATGCCTCAGGCTGCCTTTTTTCTTCTGCCATTTCGGCTTTGGGAGATCGCTGTGGGGGGGTTGCTGGCCCTAGGAGGCACGCAGCTGGCTTTCGCAACCGAGAAAAAGTTAGCCTCAGTGTTGCCAAAGTTAGGTCTCGCAATGATTCTGGCTTCACTGTTTCTATTTTCGTCGTCGACGGCACATCCGTCGCTGTTAACGCTGATACCCGTTATCGGTGTGGCGTTAATCATTCGCTATGCCCATGAGGGGGAGCTTGTGACTGCTTGTCTAAGCGATCGCCGAGTCGTTTGGTTGGGCCTGATCTCTTACGGACTCTATCTCTGGCACTATCCGGTATTGGCGTTTGCGGCGGTGCTGATTGAATCTCCGGCCGGTCTGCATGGGCTCGTGATTACAGCGTTCTGCCTCTTCTTGAGCTATCTAAGCTATCGTTGGATAGAGCAGCCTGCTAGACGGGCAGAGTCTGTGCCTCTGCCTGTACTACTCACTCTGGTGGGAGCCGGCGTGGCAGTGACTAGCGCATTCTTTTTCTATGCTGCTGGCGATGGCGTCCGTGATCGTTTTCCTGAGTTCGTGCTCACCGAGGAGGCGATGCCAGAGCAGTCGGAAAATTATCGCTGGTTTGGTGACACTGACAGTGAGCAGCGGATTATTCTTGTCGGTGATAGTCATATGATGGCCATCGCGCCCGAATTAAAGCGTCGCGCAGCTGAGGCGGGTTACAGTATCGCCTTTGCGGTTGATCGAGGCTGTCAGTTTATCCTGGGTGCGCGTCGCGTTGATCAGCGAAGTAAACGCCCGACACATTGCGTCGAAGCGCTGCAGCAAGCGAGGCTGGACTTTATTAAAGACTCGAAACCGGCAACCGTGATAATAGGAGGGCGGTTGCCGGTTATTCTTGAAGAGAGTGGTTTTAATAATCGAGAGGGTGGTGCCGAGAATCGTATGCGCCACTTTATACAAAATGAGTCGGGCAATTTAGGCAACATTCGAGCTAGACGAGCCTTCATAGCAGCGCAAATGAGCCTCACAGTTGATGAGGTTGAATCTGCTGGCCACAACGTTGTATTGCTATACCCCATTCCTGAAGTAGGCTGGCATGTGCCTAAAAAGCTCCTTTCCATGGTCGAGGGTCGTTGGCAACAGGCCTCGGCGATAGCGAACGAAAACCCCATTCAAACGCAGTACAAGGTCTTTCAGCAGCGCAATCAGAGAGCGTACGAGTTACTCGATTCGCTAGGCTCGCCACGTGTTCAGCGCATCTATCCGGAAACGCTGTTTTGTAACAGAAATAGCAGCGGGAAATGCGTCACCCACGATGATGAGTATCTCTTTTATCGCGACGAGCATCACCCGTCCAGGCAGGGGGCGGTGATGATTGTTGATCTCATTCTTAAAGAAATAGCCGAGAGCTAGACGCTCTTTGGATATTACATCCCAGCTCTCAGACAAAAAAAAGCGGCCCTTGGGCCGCTTTTGATCAAATGGACCTGAACATTCAGTTTCCGTTCATGGCTTTTGATCTCAGCTGAGGGCTCTTAATCCCAGCTGAGGGCTCTTAATCCCAGCTGAGGGCTCCACCGGTTTGATACTCGATCACGCGAGTCTCAAAGAAGTTTTTCTCCTTACGCAAGTCCATGATTTCGCTCATCCATGGGAATGGATTCTGGGCGCTTGGGTACTGTTCAGGCAGATTGAGTTGTGCCAGTCTGCGATTGGCGATGAAGTGCAGATACTCTTCCATCATTTTCGCGTTCATGCCCAGTACGCCGCGAGGCATGGTGTCGCGCGCGTATTCGATCTCGATTTCGGTGCCCTCGAGAATCATCTGAATCACTTCCTGCTGGAACATATCCGTCCACAGATGCGGATTTTCCAGACGGATCTGGTTGATCACGTCAATGCCAAAGTTCAGATGCATGGACTCATCGCGCAGGATGTACTGGAATTGCTCGGCAACGCCGGTCATCTTGTTGCGACGACCCATAGAAAGAATCTGGGTGAAGCCGCAGTAGAAGAAAATACCCTCGGTCACGGCGTAGAAGCCAATCAGGTTGCGCAGCAGTTCCTGGTCGGTTTCTGGCGTGCCGGTTTTAAAGGTTGGATCACTCAGTGCGTGAGTGTGGCTCAGGCTCCAGGCGGCCTTCTTGGCTACCGATGGGACCTCGCGGTACATGTTGAAGACTTCGCCCTCGTCCATGC
>CAZDEW010000007.1:0-63644 GCA_964504585.1 uncultured Pseudomonadales bacterium
TGTTGTATTTCATTTTGGAACAGGATATTTTGGTGTAAGAGATGAAGATGGCAAGAAACAAAGTGTGCGCATCGAAGAAAATTTCGGGAGTCCCAAGACCTTGACAATTTATCTTCGCTTTTTGATTGGTGAAGGCGTTTTGAGTACAGCCACCTTGGATTCGAAGCGAATCGTTCCTGCGGCATTGCCGCAGCGATTGGCAGCATTCATCAGTCGTGATGTTGTTGTCGATGCGTCGGATTTCGATGGATTGTTTCAGGCATTCAGAGACCGCGTGGTAGACGGTGAAACGATGGAGGTGCGAAAAAGCCTGTCGATCGAAGCATCACCGGGTCAATCCTACCTTGATCTTGCAGAGATGGTCGAGGTATATGAGGCGAATATGCCAGAAGACGAAATCATTGCAGTCGGGCAGATAAGTATAGGGTGGGCGGTATTCACCCATCGAGATATGTTGCAAGCGACGATGAAGCACATCGCAACGGATCTGTTAACGTGTTATGTCTCGGTAAGACCGCCCTTTAAATCTTCCAGCGCTGAGAACGTGGTATCGTTTGAGTTTCTGCAGCAGTATGACCCTGACACGGATGCGAATGTGCGCGAAATGAATCATCAAGAGCTCGGGGAAAATCTACTCGAAAAAATATATCGTTTTCAGCGTGTTGAGGAATTTTCTAGCGAGCAAGATCGATTAAATGATATACTAAAGAAATACGTTAGTCGTGATAACGACGATGTCGCTTTCGACAGGGAAATAAACGTTATTGGTCCAGTAAGACGTAGTACAGCGCTCGATTTTGATGAGCTAAAGAGCTTAGTGGACGATGAAAGGAGTCACATGACCAAGGAGGGTACTGAAAAACTGGGCCAGGCATTATTGGTGGCTGCCCTTAATCTCGACACAGCTGTGGTAAGAGAACTGCTATTGCAGGGCGCGCCGGTCAATTTTCGTGATCCTGAGAGCGGCACCACGGCTTTACACATCGCCGCGTCAGCAGCTGACGTGAGCACGGTTGAGGTGCTATTGGAAACTAACCGATGCGATCATCAAATCCGAGATAAGCAGGGTCGCTTGCCCTCGGAGCTTGCCGTCGTGTTTGGTGATAGCATGAAGCTGGGTGAACGATTGATCGACCTGGAAACGGCTCATCGGCCTATCCGGCCGACACGGCCTGAAGGCCCTTCTTAAAGCCAGATCAAGAGGTGCAGAATAAAGAACCTTTTTCTCTGTTCTTGATCTTGTATACACGTTATAGGCGTTTTATTTCTTCTCGAGAAGTTAATTATGGACGATGCCAATGAAGCTACTCTATCCAGCGAGCCTCAGATATTTTTTGCGCAGTTAACGACTAGTTTTCTTGTTGTCTTTCTCGAGCAGGGGGAGGTCAACAGTTATCAGGTGAATATGCTTTTCGCGGTGATAGAGCATTTTAGTAACCTTCGAGATAGGATGGAGACGGCAGACTTGCTGACGCAACAGATGGCGTCTTTACAGCGCGACCTCACTGCATCGAATCTGACAGATTGCTATCGACTCGCGCGAGAAGGGCTGCCTGAAGAGGCGAAAGCGAGTCTAGTCTCCCAAGTAGCCCTGATGGGGTGCCTGTGGGCTCCTTCCCCTCAGAGAGAGGCTCGACTTTTAGGTTTTCTCAGTAAACTGGTCAACGCCCTTGGTCTAGATCAGGAACAGCTCAAGGACTATTTTGATGCAGGGTATATGCAGGTGGCTGAGTACAAAATTATGCTCCCGGGCGCGGAGTTCGAAAAGGAGACCAGCTTCCTTAATGATGCGCTTTTACGATCTAATTTCTCCCTTCTTTGATTGCCAGTAGCGATTGTCTCACATCAATACGATGTTCGGACGAGGCCCATACAATCGCGTGCTATCGGCACACAATCGAATTATGCAAATGGTTGATCACCATTTGTCTGACGGTCTCTTTGACGCAGCCGATAATGCGATTACGGAGCTAGAAGCTGTCACAAATTGGCCGTTGTTAGGTCGTGATAGAAGTGCAGTCCTTGCCAATCTGCTGTGCGCACGAGCTTGGTCGATGGAGGCTAGCTGCCTCGACGACCGTGACACGCTCCACAGTGTCATTACCGACTACAATCGCGCGATTCAAATGCTTGCCCCTTTCCCACCTGCTCAAACCCTTTTCACCTGTCACTTTTCACTCACGGATGTCATATTGCGGCAACAGGTCACCGAGAAGTCACCCCTTATCGAAGCTTCGATTGAACGCTTGGTAAAGCCTATCCGCCAATCAGCGGAAGTCGGTATGTGGGACCACCACACGTCCTTACTGTCGATTTTGGGGGGGTGCTATTGCAAAAGGCAGGAAGGCGACAAAAGGGAGAACAAAGCCGCTGCGCTCAGCTGTTTTGAAAAGATACATCAAATCTTTGAGGAAAGAGGCATGGAGCACCAGCTTGCCGAAGTTAAAGTGGATATGGCGCTGTGCCATGCGCAGTTTGCCGATGTCAAAGATCCAGACGATCTCACAGTGACCTTAAAAGTTTTTGAAGAGACCACACAGCAATTAGGTCAGCTCGATGCCAGTGCCGTAGACTTGAGCGAATTTGCAGCAGCGTATAGTTCATTGGTGTCTATACAAAGCTTTAGAAGTCGGGATAGTTCTCGTTCTAGCGCCGCTTATATGATGCTGCATACACGAGATCTCGTAAACAAACAAAACAATCCGCAGCACTGGGCAGGACTCACTATTGATGCGGTTAGCGCTACGCTTACTAGCGATATAGCGCTTGGGAGTCCGAATAACGTCGATAGTGCCGCGCACATTTTTTGGCGAGATACTAATGAAGCGATCTCGATTGCTGAGGCAACAGGGGACGCAAATCTATTGCTCTATGGCTTTAAAACACTGAACAAACTGTCAGTCAAAATCGGCTATGAAAATAAGGTCGATACGGTGTCGAGTCTTCAAAAGCTTTTAAGGGAATACAACCAGTATAGTGACGATACCTATACCCTTTTAGGGGTTTATTTGTACCTGGGAGGGTGCCTTTTTGACAGCGGCCAATCGAAAAACGAGGCGGCGCTAAACGTTTATCTCGATGGTCTAGCGGTTGCCGACTCCGACAAGTTTCCCGCGCATTGCTTTGACTTAAACATTCGTATCGCGGACATCTACCGCCGAAACTGCGATTGGGTATCCGCTGATCGTTACTGTTCTGAAGCCATGAGGCTCTATGAAGCCCTAATGCGCGGTGAGCACCCGGCAGGCTACCAGCTATCGGATATCGAAACCGAAGATAAATTACTCGTGAGTGCGCCCGTCATCGCGAGCCTCGCCGGCGACCCTGCGAGAGCCATACGTTATGTGGAGGTAATGTACTCGGGCGATCTGACCAAGAAGCTAGAAGATTTAGTTACGATCGACCACCAGATCGATCGTAGTCGCTTGTTCCAAGACTATTTGGCATCACTGCGAAGCGAAAAAGCAATCCCGCTGTTGAATTCGGAGGATGGCGAGCGCATCAAGCGAGAACGAGAGGCTTTTGAAGACAAGCTATCAACGCTGAAGCTGGCAATGGAGCCGCTTCAACACCGCGTGTTTTTGAATTCGATAGAAACGGTGCTCGCGAAGTCATCATCGTGGATCATGATCCCCATGATGGGCTACGAGCATACGCGGATTATCGTTGTGCCTCCCCACGCATCCATCGATCAGCTGATTATTTCCGATTGCCACGCCTTCGGATATCGTGATTTTGCCCAGTTGCTTCTAGACGATGGTCAGGGGCTATTTGAGATTGTCGAGCACTTTGACCACCTTTCCACGCAACAGATTTTCAACGCGATTGAACGGTTGTCAGTCACTATTAAGTCCATGCTGTTTGAATTCGCATCAGATGAGCGATTTCGGCCCTTTAGTGGTGAGATAAAAAAAATGACTGTTGTAGCGTACGGTCCGCTATCGGTTCTGCCTTGCGCAATGGCCTACGATGAGGAAACAAACAGTCATCTGGTTGATCATGTGACGCTCGAGTATGTGCCCAATCTATACGCGTTATATACACTGCAGCAGCGCCTTAAATTTTTCAGGGCTGACCCAGCTGTGGCGTTTCTTCACCACAAAGATTTGGCTTTTTCGCCAATTGAAGAGGCGTTAGTGTCACGATCTGCGCAGCGCTCTCATGCAGCTCATGTCAGCTCGGCGGAGTTCACCTTGGAGTCCGCAATGAGCGCCTGTCGTTCAGCAACGCATTGGCATATCGCTACGCATGGCGAGTTTGGCTGGGGAAGCCAACAAAATACCGGTTTGAACTTCTCTAGCCAGAAGCGGTTACATCTGTTAGATGACGGGTCGACACTGCCTGTCAGTGACGCGTCGGTTGGTATTTATGTTGCACCGGTTAACGATCAGTATACCGTCCGAGTCTTCTCCCAGAATAACACCTACACAGATTTTGGCGACATACCATCAGAGTTTTCTGATCTGTTTCAATTGCTGCAAGGGCTTCCCTCAATTCCCGAGCATATTGAGCGTGAAGTCGTAAAGAAAATTGAGAAACAGTTTCACGATGGTCGCCCGTCAATGGACTCGCGATTGATGCGCGCATTGACGACCGACCGCATGCTGCGATTGGTTGTATTGGCTTCGTGTGAAACGGGGATTAGTGACTTTGTGAGCTACGAGCTCTCGCCTCGCAGTCTATTGCTTGGTTTCATTGAATCAGGCGCGCTGGGCGGTGTCGCCGCGCTATGGCGCGTGCCAGATCACGCAACAGCGCTACTTTTTGGCCGATTTTATTTCCACCACGTAGAGCAGCAGGAGAATCCTGCCGATGCTTTGCGAAACGCCCAAGTATGGTTGAAGACTTTGACGTGTGGGGCCATCGATGTTCTGTTAACCGAGCTGCTGGATGAGTATCCCGCTACGGGGAAAGCGGTTGACTTACTGTTACGTGAGATTTCACACTTGTCGACGAACGCTAAGCCATTTGAGAATCCCTATTTTTGGGCGGGCTTTCTCTTCGTTGGCCAATAACTAACGCTTGACAGTCGGTGTGCTAGTGTCTTTTGAAATATTCATGCCGACTCATAATGATAGGACGATAACCGGCCCAAAGAATAAGTTGACGTTGCTGCGGGTCTTCTCGCGAGAATGTCCGTGATATTTCATCAGGTGTCATTAACGGGTACTGCTGCATGTTATCCAACTCGCCTTTCAGACCCTGTGCTCGCTGATCAATGGTGGTTTCGGATTTGCGCGTTGCTTGAATCAATGTTTGCCCAAGCTTCTTTGAAACATATTCGGTCGTCGTCAGATCGGTATTACCAAAGAATTGCAGGATGCCTGCATTAGCCGCGAAGCTCTCGAATCGCTCCTTATAGAGCGCTTTGCCTTGGCCCCAGTCTTGTAGAATGACCCACATGCGCAGGCCAAAGGCGGCGATCTGCCCCGCTGCTGACTCAAGCTGTTTCATGTAACCCAATATCGGAAACTCATCGAGGGCGAGGAGTACAGGTACCCCTGGCAGTTCGCGCTCTCGTTCCATCGCATCAAAAAGCTGGTTGATCTGAAGTCTAAGCCACCGATTACAGCTGTTCATCTTAGTAGCGGGTAATACCATGTAAATCGTGACCCCGCTTTTCATGCGCTTGAGGTCTTCTAACTCAACATCGTGCCCTGTGAGCACTTGTTTCATGGACGGGAAGCTTAGGAACTGCGTGTGGCGTCTCGCGGTTGAGAGCACGCTGCCACGCTCTTCAGTACCTTTCTCGTAGAAACCCTGAATGGCATCGAGTATCTCGATCCCAATATCGCCACTGCCTTGCTCATGAAGCAGTGCTTCACAGTCTTGCGCCGCGCGTAGCAGGGTATAGTAGCGTATCTCCTCATCGCCTGACTCAGCGGGTAGGGTTTCTACTTGCAGCGCGCGTTTAATCAGCTGGCCGACGAATACTAGATTGCGATCGGGCTCAGCAATCTGCGGTGATAGCGAGACGAGTAAAATCACGCCCATGATAAATTGCCCAGCGGACTCGTTCCAATGCGGATCGCTCTCGGAACCGCTGCTGACAATCAAACCATCGGTGATCTGCAGGGCATCTTCGATGATATAGGGGTTCTCGAGTGTCAAACGTTTCATCGGGTTGTAGCGGGCACGGAACTGAGCGGCAGCTCCCCGCACAATATGAAAGGGATCCAGTACGTAGACCGCTTGTCCGAGTGCGGCGCGCTCGATAGCGGTTCGTTCGGCAAGCTCCCCCTTGCAATCATTGACCATCGCACTGCCGCGATAGTTCAAAAGGTTACCGATCAAGGTTACGGACTTGCCCGCGCGGTTACCCGCGACGGTCATAATATGGCGGTTGTCGTCGATGCCGACGAGCTGCTCGTCGATCTCGCCGAACAAGATTTTGCCGCCAGGATCTTTCGGGTCGTACGTCAATGCCCGGCTTCTGAGCACATCATTCGGATCCATGAATCGCGCCATCGGTGCCGTCTGCTCGCGCAATCGTTGGGTCGGTACGCCACGTGGTACCGTCTTCAATAATGCATGGGTTTCTTTGTTCGGCTTTCGCTGTCTGATGGCTCCTCTCCTGTCATATTTTCTATGTGCTTATTCGTCAAGCCTGGCCGGCTATATGGTCTTTGCCGTTAGCCAACCGTCTCCTTAACGCATGGATTCGCAAAAGGGATTCGAACCTGCCCACTATCGGTATCGCAAGCGCCTTCAAAACCTGTCAATGGCGGGCCCGCTTAACCGTGTGGCCGTGACAGAACTTGCATTGCTTACGTTATACCGGGGCAATGGTTCGCAATCCCGCGAATCCCAAACAACAAAGGAGACAGATCATGTCTAACAGTACTAACTCACCAACCAGCACTCATGACAGCATGCCAGCTGGTGAAAACAACCGGCCTGACTGGGTCGTCAAAATACCGCGCGGCGCCGGCCGACAATCTCGCCTTGAACGCATTGGTGTTGCCTGGAATCGGGACGATGGCGGCATCGGGGTTCGCCTCAGTGGCACCCAGATTGTGGACGAGGACATCTACCTCTACCCCAATGACATGCAAAGCTAATCCACCAGGGGGAGCACTTGCTCCCCCTTTCTTTGGACTGCCTGATGGGGCAAGCCCCGTCGCTTTCGAGCGGTGGGCACCAGCGGCTGTTTGTGGATCCCGCAATCGAGTCGGGCAGCGCGAAAACTGTCAGCACTCTGCTGACAGTCTGGAACCGGGCAGGTGAATCGATACCGTTTGCCGCCGACACTCTTCCGCGCTGCCTCGGCCTCTTCTTGCCCAGTCTCTCGTTTCAGCGCGGGCTTGTTTGGCGCATCAACCGAGCGTACAGGTTGGTGTGGCCCAGTGCTGAAGCACTCGCGCCACCGAAGGATCTGGCGATCGGTCATGAAATCATCCAGCACACGGTCTAATGCTCCTCCGCCGATTATTCGCTGGTGCATCGTGTACCCGATTTCACGTCCGCCTTCGGTGTTATCCTGCGTCGGTTGTAAGCCAACGGCCAGCATCTGATCGGCCCATTCACGATTGTGATAGCCGATCTTCCCTGGTGAGCCAAAATAGTATTGCCAGTGGTGAACCAGCTGATGCACAAACGTGGCCACGAAGGGCTTGGGGTCATCCGGAATATAGTAAGCCGGGTTCATAACGATCTCGCCGCAATAAGGACCGTCACTGCGGTTGTAGCTTTCAGGGCGGTAAAAACCGAAAGAGCCGGCCTGACACTTAAAGGAAAAATGGGGGTAAGGCAGGGCGTCGTTAAAGAGCCGCCAGTTCAACGCATTAAATAGCGCGATCCAATCGTCAAGAATTTCCTGCGAAGGCTGCGTCGACGGATCTAATAGCGAGGTAGGAGACATAATAATTTCTTCTGCGTAATTTCACGGACGTGGCGTGTACACACCAACTACTTTATTGCTGCCGTACTGCGTTGCCACTGCCACTATTGTGCGCCGCACTGCGTTGCGCTTGCCTCGTCTTCACCTCGATCTGTCAACGGTTTGTTAACCATTAGCCGTTAAGCTAGAAGAAACAGTGCGTAGTGTTGCTCCTTAGCCTTTCTTTGCATGTCTCAATAATTAGAAAAACTGAAAACGGAATACGCGATACAGCATCGAATTATGTTAATAGCAAACCACACAAGGTATGCACGGTCGTACCATCACTGAGATGGTCTCCAGCCGTGCATACCTTGGGGGGGATTTCACATCCCCCGCAGACCCCCCTGTGATTTCACTAATCCGCTAGATCAAGGTTCTGACCTAACAGAAAGTGAAACATGTCATTTCCATTGCCTTACAACGGTAGCAATGGGCTCGCCAGCAACACGTCGTTGCATCGCGTCAGGTGATCGGCACCTGAAAGCCGTTAAGGTGTTTTCGTTCCCTTAAAACCACCGATCAGGCTGATCGCTTGCCTGAACCATCGACCAGGACACACTTCTGGACTGAAGGTAGTCGCAAGTCTTTATACCCCGCCACTGCAGCAAGGCGAGGAGCGCGCGAGGTGAGAATAGCGATAGCTCACGTAAAGTAAGAACTATGGATACAAAACAAAAAACTGCTAAGCGCCCTCGGCCTATTTCCTACCGGCCCCCAGTGGGTCGGGAGCAGGAAATCCAAGACAGAGCTGAGAAAGCCAAGTTGTCTGTGAATGCTTTTATTACCGAATGCATCTTTTCGATAAGGCCGCCACGACAGGCAAGGCGATCTACACTCGCAGAGGCGCAGGCGGGGAAGATGTTGGGCCAATTGGGCGCGATAAAACAGGAGCTGCGTGAACTGCGTGACAACCTAAGGTCGGATGTGGAGCAAGTTCGCAGCTTCGATACCGTGGAGCGGCAACTGGCGCATATCGAAATTGTGCTCACCGACATTCGATGGGCATTGTTTAAATTACTTGGGAGAAAGCCATAGGACTTATTGTGAAAGCAAGCCAGCGTGGTGGTGGGCAAGATATGGCGACGCATTTTCTCAACTCGCACGACAACGAGGTGGTCGAAGTGCTGGAGGTCTATGGATTCGTGGCCGACGATCCGCACGGAGCCTTCGCTGAGGTCGAGCTGCAGGCCGCAACCTATACCAAATGTACTAACTGTTTCTACAGTGTCGCTGTTAATCCAGACCCGGAGCAGCCAGCCTGGACAGAAGAAATGCGAATCGACCACCGCGATCGCATGTTCAAGGCGCTCGGTCTAGAAGGTCAACCCTATGTCGCGTTCAAGCACATCAAAAATGGCAGAGAGCACTTCCATTATGGAATCAGTCGAATCGACGTTGATGCGGGCAAAGCGGTGCATTTGGGGTTTGATTACGACCGGCAGAAGCTCGTTGCCCGTGAGTTTTGCAGAGACTGGGGCTTGGCGATGCCTGTTGGGTACAACAAGATCAGGGGTCAACATGAGGGTAAGGACCAGCTCCTTCTGCATGAAAAGCACCAACAGGATACGACAGGCATCACTCGAGTGGAACGAAGGTCGTTGGTGACAGCATTGTGGCAAAAATCGGATAGCCCCAAAGCATTTGTTACTGCGCTAGAACAGCACGGTTATATTTTATGTACTGGGAGGCGTGACTATGTGTTGGTGGACTATTATGGCGGCACGAACGCCTTACCGAGGTTAATCGACGATAGAACGGTGCGCGTTGCGCGGGTAAGGGATTTCCTAGGGGAGGCGTTTCCAAAAGATCAGTTGCCAGACGTTGAGGAAACTAAGCAGGATGTCGCGCGGTACCGCAAACAGTTTGAGCAGTTTCACGACCCGCAGTTGCCTAGCCTTCAAAAAGAACAACTGATTTGGGCGCAGACGCGTCGGCGTCTAAAGCTTCAACGTAAGCAGAGCGAGTTACACTCGCGTCACTCGGAGGCTCAAAGTCACCTGGAAAGCCAACTAATAAGAGAGCGTCATCAGCTGCGCGGCAGTTACCTTGCTGAACAGCGTATGAAAAGGAGTGAAAGAGAGGGCAAGCGGCCTCAAGGTCTAGCGCGATTTTTGGCAAAAGCATCGGGCTTCGCGTTGGTTCAACGGAAAATGCATCAGCGAGAGGATCGGCGCCGGCAACAGCAATACGAGTTAGATAGAAGCCGATTGTTGAGTAGTCAGGCTGATAAGCGTCTCAATTTGAGGTTAGGTCAGGCTGCAGAGTCCGATACACTAGACAGAGAGTTTCGGGCCCTCGCGTTGGTTGAAAAACGAGAGCTCCAATCGCTAGAGACTGAACGAATAAAGCATTTGCGTATTGCGCAGCGAAACGGCGCAGCCCATAAACCCTCAGCCGCACTGACCTTTTCACCCTGGCGTGGTCGCCCGGTCAATGTCCATAAAGCGAAGAAACCTAAGCGGCCCAGACTCAGCGATATTCAAACAGACAGTGCGCGTCAGTCATACGCAAACGGCGCGACCCGAGAAGTGAAGGGCGCGTTTGATCGCTCTCAGAAAAAACAGAACATTCCATGGTCCTTAAACGAGATTTTTTCCAGTGATCAGCACAACGACTCAAACAAAAGCAATGATCAGTCCAAGAAATTAACACGTCCGAAAGACGAGAGTCAGGATAAAGGGAAACCCAGGAAATAAGTGTTGCAATGAGGTCGAGATGAAAAAATTGGATGAAGAGAGTAATTCGCGCCGAGCTTTGCTACAAAGCAGACAGATCGGTGAGCAGATCAGTCTGGATCGGCGCACGACGCAAATGACTCACCGTGAAGAAGCCGTGATTAGGGATGCCTATGGTGAGGTCCGCGATGCGCTCAAGGATGATATGAAAGACATTCAGCGTCGATTGAAACAAACGGGGCTGCAAGGATGGGTGTACCGTATGGTTAACGGCCGTAAGGACCGCGAGATGTTGGCTAACTATCAGCGCAGTCTCGACAATGTGAATGGCCGTATCGCTGAGCGCCGGCATATGGTTGAGCGCCGCGCCATTATGATGCAGCAGAACTTGCAGGTGAAACAGGATTTGGAGAAAACGAGCCTCGAGAAAATGATCGAGCGCCCAGATAGTACCCTCAAAAACGGATTTACCACTCAGGCTGGCCACGTATTGGTAGTAGATGCTCTGTCGCTGCGGGAGGGCTTGAGCAACGGTAAAACACGGTAGTTGGGTTAGGGGCAGCCTCTCAAAGGTGTTACTTGCACTGAACGTCTCTTTTTTGCGCTGAACTAAACCAAAGTTTAGTTCAGCCAGGCCTCCGAGGCCTTCTTACCTGTTTCGGGGTTGAATCGCATCTCCGAAACAGGTAACGTAAAGAGCTTCGGTTTTTTTAACCGTATATAGCGTTTTGAGAAATCACGGGTTACGTTCCGTTTTATCAAAACGTCCTGCTAGCTCGCTATCGCGAGCAAAAGGAATTTGCCAAGCGGTAATCCGAGTCAACAACAGCCTACGCTGTTATGATCCCTACATCGTGATTGCCACCTTTGGTGGCAGACGACTACGCTGGCTCAGGACCGATCGAAGCTAGATCAAAAAACTGTTCAAAGTCGATTACCCGTTAGTTTTAATCAATCGATTGATGAGCTTGACAGACACTCCCGGAGTATATATGACAGCAATAGATCCTATGGCCGTGCTCTCCAGTACTGCGATGTTATGGTGCCAGGACAATGGAACAACGCCCAATGTCACTGTAGTACAACTTAAGGCGACACTCGAGCAGGTGGGTATTCAGCTAGTTGACGAGTCAGTATTCGATGGGTTGGATAAAACTAAGTTGACTCAGGATATTGCATCACACGTCCAGACTGCTGCCGATAATCAGGAAGAGAAGGATTTTGCGGAGGCAATGACGCGCGCGCACGAGGAGCTTTTGCAACGAGATGAAGTGAAGCTGGGATTAGTCGCTGTGACCATTACCTACAGTGCACTCGTCATCTGCTTAGCAATGATCTCCAAGCTAAAATATAAAGAGGGAAAATGGGAGCTCGTTGAGGGTATACCTGCGATCGAACATTTCCCCAAAGTGCTTAAACCACTGCTTGACCAAAAATAAACGGGTGCGAAGAATCTAGTATGGATCAAAAACCAGTTGACTGGGAACAGGTTGTCAAAAAACGGCTAGAGCAATCAGTATCTAGCAAGGAAGTGTACCGGCCTGCGACGGCTTTAATCGTACCGAAGAAACAAGATGATCCGAATTTGGTGGTTTCGAGCTCGGCCAAGAGTCGTGTGGATTATTATCTCCAGAAAATGGGAAGCTCGGAGCGTGCACAAATATGGCAACCACCTAAAGAGGCATCGAGTTTCCTCTCGGAAAGAAAATTTAGCGAAACCCGCAGTAGTGAGAGTTGGACCATGGCGCCCGATTCTGGCGGTGCTTTCCAGAGGCTAGACAACATTGGTGCAATTCTGGCGTATAATAAACGAGAAAACGCCGAGAGTTTCTACGACATGTTGATTGAGGAGCTTGGCGACGATTACTACATCGCGAGCGATCAAAAGTTATTGCTCAGCCCTGATGAAGGGGATCGACACATTGTTTCCCTTGAAAAAAAACCGCGCGCCGAATGCTGGCCAGAGATTTCTGGTATGGGACTGGCAGACGAACTAGATGTTCGGGGAACCGGGGTCCGGTATGGCGTGCTCGATAGTGGTATTGCTGCACAACACAACGAGTTTGGCCGAAAGCATATTCCCTTCTCCTATATTCCTATTGGAGAGGCATCACCGATTTCTGATGAACGAATGGGCTTCGACCCGGATAATCATGGGACTCATGTTTCGAGCATACTCGTTGGGAAGAACGTCGGTATCTCACCACTTTCAAAGTTGTACTCGGCTTCTGTGTTAGAAGGCGAAAGCATTACAACTACACTTCGCCGCGTCGCCTTGGGTCTCGACTGGATTTACGGTCAATTCACTGATAAACAAAATATCAGTAAACCGCTGATTCTGAATATGTCCATGGGCTTCCTCTTGAATGCATTAGATAAAACTGATCCGACTAACTATCGGTATTCAATGCAGTCGATGATGGCCGTCATAGAAAACATGTTAGATGGCAACGTATTGGTTTTCGCGGCCATCGGTAATGATGGTGAGGATAAGTACCGAATTCCTGCTGCAACCCCTGAAGTTATCGGAGTTGGTGCCGTTGACCAAGAAGGCCTGGAGATTATGGAGTTTTCTGGTAACGTTCCAGATCATGAGCATAACGCGGGCCTCTACGGCCCCGACCTGCTTGGATTTGGTGAGAATGTTATCGGCGCTATTAGCCAAGCCCGTGACGGGTCTCACAGATATGAACGAAGATCGGGTACAAGTCAGGCAACACCGTATGTAGCCGGCATAGCTGGGCTATATTGGTCTATGGATAGAGATTTAACTGCTGAACAAGTCAGACAGTTGTTATTCGATACCGCAAAGCCGGCCCCGGCCGGTGAAAACCCAATTCGTTGGGGCGCCGGCGTCGCGCGGTTCGACCCGCCGACTGAATTGATTAAGCGGTTTAAACGTAATCAAGCATCTTGACTATTCAGCGTTACAGCAATAGGGTAAGAGGCTGATACAGAAAGGCGGGTCATGAAATACGTAGTGACACTCAATCGGCGAAGGAAGAAAGCGCCTCTTGCACAAATAAGAGCTGAAAATCAGCTGCTTAAGGAAAACTTTGCCAGACAAGTTCGCATGCTTGCGCAGGATCATGGTATTGAAATAGACATTGAGACCATGCCAAACACACCAGTCGTTTTCTTAACCACCCCAGAAAAAAATCTCGCAAAAATGATATCAGCGTTACCCAATGTGCGTGATGTCGAGGAAAATCAGACGCTTCGCATACAAATGTAAAACGTCGCTGATATTGCATTTTTGTTAAAACCCCGCACGCCAAACAGCGCAACCACTTTCTCCTTACCAGCCTTTCACGGCAGCGCTTAGCGAGCGCTTTTACTTTCCCCTGTTCTTCCCTGTGCCAACAGTTGCCAAGCGCTGCTGTGTGCTTGAACTTAGCTATCTAGCAATATTCCGAAACACATTGCGTCGATCTTTGACTCGCATAGCGAGTGCGCCATGTCACGGATTTCGTTACCCGCAGCATAGCCGGGAGGTAATGGGCTTGTGCTTGTTAAAGCAGCTCCGCGTCCAACTAAACTAAAGTTCAATTGCAGCGTGCCCTGAAAAAATTACTATAGCCATTGGGCTTCGAGGGATTGCGTGATGTCTGAGAAAGAGAAACTTATGGAAATCTATCGGTTGTTGGATGATAAGCACAGGAAGGTTCTTGTGGACTTTGTAGTATCTCTTGTCATCCGCCAAATTGAATCGTTCAATGAAGAAAATATAGATGGATCAGTCTTACCAAAGGAGTAGGCACTCATATAGACGTGTATTACAGCGTCCGTTTTTTGATGTTTATTCGAGCTCGAATATCGCCGCAATTCTCACTGCCGCCAATGGCTATTAAAGACAGACAAACACGACGCGGCTAAGCTGCGACGCTACTTATCTGCTGATGCAAGGATGCTAGTTGGAATATGGATATCGTTTTAAGTTGTACATTGGTGATTGTTTTCTTGTTTCTAATCTTTCGAGCAGACTAAGACCGCTGGAAATTCTGGGCAATACGATTCTGAGTAAACGAAGCAACGACTATTGGTGATTTTTTATGAAACGTTTTATCTTGATTATTTTCCTTGTTTTCTTAAATCCAGCTTTTGCAGCGGAGTCAGAACGCGAAATGAGTGAGGCGGATTTAACAAATAAGCAACTCATACAACTGAATAACAAGATTTATCTTCTGCTTGAGGAAGTTAAAGCGTTGCGTGAAACAGTTGAAGCGAATCAAATACGTAATAACGAGAACTTTGAGAACTTGGCGCATTACTTAAAGTAAAGGAATGATAAGCTTCATAACGAGTGCGGCTTTATGAAGAAACTGGCGGAGCGTGAGGTGAAACAATGAGTGATCCATTTCAAATTCAAAGTGAGCTTCGATACGGCGCTCCAGTGTGTGATGAAATCCTAACGGGTCGATATTTTACGATCGGTTACTCCTGGTATTTTCGGCAAGCCAAGTGGGTTTTGGAGATTATCAATCCAAACGCGCATTTCGATTGGGATGCCGACAGACAAGATAACTTCAGGGCGGATATTCGGGTTCCTCGACGATTTCGAGCTGGCTTGAAGGCATTTGCGAACAGCGGGTACGATAGAGGACATCTTGCAGCGAGCGCCAACCACGACGAGTTGGTCGTACAGAACAGCGAGACATTTCTGTTGTCTAACATGTCGCCCCAAAAGCCGATGTTTAACCGAGGCATTTGGAAAGAGCTGGAAGGTGCGATACGTACGCTTAACGAAAAGCGAACGGTTCTTGAAACCTACGTACTCACAGCGCCTGTGTTTTATTTCGATAAAAAAGTGGAAACCATTGGTGACGATTCGGAGAAGTGGGGGATCGACCTGCCTGTACCGCACGCGTTTGTAAAAAGCGTTTTGGCTGAGGACGGCCGTGGCCGATTGAAACTGTGGACATTCGAGATGGAAAATAAAAAGCTCGACGGCGATCTGGAAGATTACCTGGTGGTAACCTACGACGCTGAGCAGAAAGTAGGCGGCAGGTTCTGGGATAGGGTGGCGGGCGGCGATTTGCATACGCAAAAGCGTAGGCCAGGGAAGATGTGGGCCTATTAGAAGGCGGCGCGTGCGCTGTATGTAATTCGTCCAACTAAACTTTCGTTTAGCTGGCTCGAGTTCGACACCCTAAGGGGCATAGTGCCGCGCTGAGACTGCGATCTCGCTTGATTTTCTCAGTAACATTCGGTGAAATACGAGGCCAGCTGTGACTTTCGGCACGTATTGTAAAAGTCTGTCTGCGTGCCACCTTAGGCTTGAGTCGAATCGCGTGTTAGCCTCAATCAAGTGGGCTGCGTTCCGCGCGTTTTTTTGTTGCTAATGGCGCTAGTGTGCTTTAAAACCGTAATCAGGCAACTACGTTGTCGTGGTGTTGGGCATAGTGCCTAAAGCCGCTAAGGCTCAATTGATTTTACCGAACCTGTTGAAAACTATGGATCTGACTGACTCTTTTGCAAAAACGGATTACGCAACAATCGGCGGACTTTTACCTCCATTGCACAAAGTCGACGATGAGCAAGATGAGATGCGGGCTTTTTGCAAATGTATGCTGGCGGCTCGATTTAAGTTTAGCGAAGGCTTGGTCGATCTCATTGCAGAGGGATTGCGCAAGACGCCTGTTGTCGTCGAGTGGAGCCTTGAGGGGCTGTTGGATTTTCACAAGATCTCTTTGGGGGATATCGCGGAGACTGTACTTGGCGACACTGCTGTCGTTGAGACTGAAAGTTTTATCGCGCATTGGAGTGAATTAAAAGAAGATCCGGTTTTCACGTTGATGCCTTTCCGCACTCTTGGGCAACCTGCCAAGAGCATGACGCCTGAGCTGAAAAATGTAATCGATTTGTTGTTCGTTTCGGCTGCGCTAAAAGCGGCTGGTAAAAAGCAAGCAATCACGGAAGTCTTTGAGGAATTAAAACCAACTATATCTGCAAAGCACGCGCTTAGCCAGCAAGACATCTACTACAACAGTAATTCTCAGATATTTATGATCGCGGAAGCGGTTGGCGCATTTAATGCGCCCAGACGAGTTTACGACCTAGTAGCAGATGCGACCGTTGCAAAACACGATATTAACCAACAAATTGATAAAGATTTAAGTGATAGAAGACGAACCGTTAATCGCGCAGATATCGTTGCACTTTTAAATGGTTGGGAAAAGTGGATTCAGGCGGGAAAAGACTTGCGAGATCAGCCAGGGTTAAGTTCTCTAGAGCTATCGTGCGAGCGGTATATGGTGACCTCGTCTGTATTGCGTAAATTAGTTGAGCATAAGTTTGCGCGTTACGATAACGAAATAACAAGGCAAGTCGATTCGATCGTCCTTGATGCCGCACAAACTGTGGTTGCTCTGCACGATCCAAGATCGCATTATTTGCGGCTCGTTAAAGATGATCTCCGCTTTTTCTGGTATCATCTCGATAAGCATGTTGATGCGGCAGTACAGCTGCAGACCCCCGCTTAGATTCAACACCAATAAAGAACAAAAACACCTTCCAATAATTTTTTGTATGCGCCTAGGGAAGACGTATGAGAGCTTTTGTGGAAAAGTTGAACGTCATGCACGGAATCACGGCATTGACGGAACAAAGCAGTATCCTTAGGAACAAAGCTTACTACCATAAAAAAGAAGAAGAAATTGCGCTTCTGAAGATTACTCTCGGTAGTCTTTCTGAGGTTGAAGGTGCAATGTGTACGAAAATCCAGATGCTTGCACGAGCATATGATCGCACCGCTGAACAGCACTATGACTCATACCTCAGTAGTGCCCAAAGAAAAGCGATTATCGGGCGGCTGAACGAGTATTATCGTTCCGTCAAACTTGCTCTCTACCCAGCTGAGTCAGTTGACCTCGAGGAGGCATTCGTTGCGCTGGAGTCCGTTGAAGTGGTTTTTCAAGCGTTGCGTGCGGATCTTTCTGAGTTGATACGGGATGCGTCCCAGCTCATACAAATCGCAGGCATCCGTCATTTCGAAGAAGAGCAGCAAGCTGTTGCGCCGGCAATAAAACGACAACGAAAGTTCATTTTCTTGGATTGGGACTTGGTCGAGTCCACCAAAAAAGCCTTTGGGATCTTGGAGAAATTGTCCGATTCGGAAGCCTCTGATGAAGCATTGGATCAAGAAAGTGGGCAGGCTGAAAATGCTTCCGCAAAAGGCGATTTGGAACAGATTACTAATCGTCTTAAAACGTCATTAGAAGCTTGCGCCTCTCGCTACGGGGGGTTAAAGGTTAAAGCGGAAGGGGATAGACATGTCTATGTGTTTGAGTCGACGAACGAGCAGTGTTCGAGTGAGTCACAAGCGCTCAAGTGTGCGATTGAAATACTCTCTTTGGTCAGAGCGGCCAACAAAATACAGACGCTGAGTAAGGAGGAGTTCCTCCTGCCTATTCGAATCGTCCTGCAAGAAATCGATGATGAGTTCGATCAGCACATCGACTTCAGAGAAAGCACACAGGAAAATGTGGTCAAAGTGATGTCCACACCCGATATGCCGCCGATCAATGAGCTCAGTAACATGATTGCAGTGAGTTCACCGATTTACGAAACAGCTGTTAGGCAACGTTGGCGTGAAGGACATACGGCGAAACGACCAGTAAAAGTCAAAGCCAAAAATGGTATGGAAACGGTGTTCTATTTGATTACAGATATAGAGCACGGGACGATCAAGCATCATCAGGCCTCTGATCCGCATTATTTCAAGGTTGACTTGCCACAAGAGTGCCTCGACGATTAGTCGACTAACAAGAGTGGTGTTCTTCTCTTTCTACTGACCCGCCCATCGTACAAGTGGCTTTCTAACCTGCTATAAGATGGATTTTTGCTTTCGGGACGTTGTCCGTTACTCAACGGGCTCGCTTGAGGTTAGGGTGTTACCAGTGAGCAACGCTTAGATTTCGACAAACGACAGTGTGATGCTGCCGTTAGTACCTGGCATGATCGAGAGCTTCTGGTCTTCGACGACAGATCGCTTCCCCTTAGGCCTCTTCTTCCGCATGATTTTCTTGATCGAGACCTTCTTCTTGACCTTGAGTTTGAGTGTTACCGGTTCGGTTGGGATCTTTTGCGCGTCAAACTCCATAGTCGCCTCCCCTATTTTGTGAATTCCCTTTTGCTCCTTAATGCCATCAAAGAGGGTACTGCCAGCAGATTTGGTGATGGCACCCGAATATTCGCTGCTGAAACCCTTGGTCCATACACCAAGCGTTGACTTAAGAATGCCCTTGAATAGTTCTTTGAACGCTTTCTCTGCATCCGAGTCAACGTCAAACGAAGACACTTCAATTCTCAGCTGTGACTTCCCTCGGACCGGTGTTTTGTACAGCGTCGACTTCGCAAAATCTTTTCGCCAATTGGTGGGAAGCTTTTTATTTTTGAAAGTGCGTGCTGCCTCAACGCGCTCAGCGTTCTCTGCGGGATGTATCCAGGAGAAGGCAAGTAGGTTGGAATCTTCCTCGCCATCGAGCAACCCCCATTTATCAAGAGAGAAGGACTCTATCGATACTTGAACAACTTTGTTTTCCATGTTGGCCTCACCAGAATTTGTGGATGCTATTGTGATTAGACCAGCAACGAAGAACGCTTGGCAACTAAACCTTCGTTTAGTGGTATCGCCCAGTTTTATAGCCACGAACTAAACTTTGGTTTAGTTCGTGTAACGAGTAACCAAAACGACACAAAAAAGTATCTTGTGGGTTTGACCTATGACCTATGAGTGCGTTAGCGTATTGCTTATCCCTCCAGGAGCATGCTCACTTTTAAAGTTTTATCGATTCATTTGAGAGCATTGCACGGTTCTAGCGCGCGAGTACCCACTATGGAAAGAATTCTCTTCACGCCTCTGCTGTTAATAAGCTTATTCATGAGTGGATGTGCGTCCCTCTCCTCCGATCAGTTAGACGCAATTCATGCCTTCTCGGAAGAGTATCAGTCGATCGATCTTGTGCCAGGACAGCTCATTAATGAGAACGCAGAAATGAATCGAGCGATTCACCAGCGCAATATTAACCGCCGACCTGAGTACCGCGATTTGTTACAGGCGTGTAAAAGCAAGGTGGAAGAGTGTGCCGCCCTGGATACGCTGTACAGCGGCGTGAGGCAGCAAAGGCAGCTCGTACGTCAGGCGGATCTTGCGGCCAAATCGTTAAACGAAGCGGTCAGGGCCTTTGCGGTGTACGCAAAAGCGCTAGGATCAATGGCAGCCGTTAACCACGAGGAGGATCTTCGCGGAGAGGCCGAGTTGCTCACAAGATCACTGTCTACGGCGCTCATCGACGTACCTAAGAATCTCAGTGCCGCGGCGGCGCAACTCGAGGGAGAGGTCGTACCCAAAACAACCGAGGTTGCCGTAGAACCCGTCATCGAGAAAACGGATGAACTGGCCTCCCAGATCGGGGCAGCCACATTTTGGATGGGGCAGCGTTATGTGCGATATCAGCAAGCCAAAGCGATCAAGGAGACTGTAAAAACGGTTGATCCCATTCTGAGCTCGGCGATAGCGGATGTAACGGCGATAATCAATTGGATGGCCGGGTCTAACAGCCAAAATTTGATCGGTAGCTTTGAGACAATTATCCCCGTAACAGTAGCGATCAACAAGGAAATCAGTCAGTCACAGTGGAAGGCCTTTCAGGCGTCGTTGACAGCTGACGGTCTAAGCCCTTCGAGCTACAACGCGGTCGGAAGCAGCTCAACGCGAGAAGGTTTACAGGCCGCCATAGACCAGGCGCAGACCGATTTGAAGTTTCTAAAGGCGCTAAAAGAGAGCCATCAATCGCTTGCCCGCGGGCTGGAGCGCCCTCGTGGTCATCAGCAGCGGTTTAGGGTATTCATCGCAGAAAGTAAACAGTTTATTGATGAGTTCAAACATGCGAAGAAACTACAAAAGGCGCTAGAGAAAGACCTAGCCGCGTCACAGCAAGAAGCCGTTGCAAACAACGCATCAAACTAAACAAGGAGAGTCAACATGGCTGGATCAGAAAGAATAGCGGTTCTCAAAGCATTATCAACGCTCATTAATGCGGTTGACGCTGAGTATTACAACGATGGGTACAGCGACGAAACGCTCAACGTGTTGGGTCAGCTGAGTGAACAACTATGGTTTTTACATCAGGAAATCGTCCTTGCGGAACTCAATGAACGAATTGCGGTGACCAAGACTAAGACGAAACAGCTGACGACTTTGGCAGGAAAACTGTCTTCAAAGGAGAGTGATCTGCGGGAAGTGGCAACCAAGATCAAGAAAGTCGCGAAGGCCGTCGATCATCTTGTTGACATCACTAAGAAGTCTATCGAGCTTGCGGCGAAGGTCGCTGACATCATATAGTCGTAGTTTTTAAAGGTGATTGTCGATCGCTGTGTTGCAGCCTAGGCTACATGAATCACTGCAATGGTTTTGGTCAATAAGGCAATTGAGGTAATGAATGAACGGAGAGAACAAGCAGCAAACGACGCTTTTTCTCGCGGTTGCAGTAATAGTTTTACTTGCTGTGGTTGTGGCGCTCAAGCTAGGCTTCAAAGAAGAGATTAGTCAGGAAGAAAAGGAACTACGATTTCGATGCGCCGGTGAGCTAACGAGTACGATTGGGCTAGTTTTCAGAGCGCAATACGGTGACGAGGTTCCTGTGGGAGCAGAAATTGATCTTAGGAATGCGATAGAGAGCGGCGGTCTTAAAGCGCTGCTCTCTATAGACAACTTGTCAGAAAAAAATAGAAGCGAATTAATCAAAATCTTTGGTGATTGTCTTAACGGTAACCTTGAGTCAATGAAAGCTCAAATATCTACACTTGAGCAGAGGCTAACAAGCTTAGAGAAAGAAAACCTGCTTCAAGTGGTTGGCAACAAGGTGAAAGACTTCTCGCTGCGTGTGAACAAAAACGAGCTCAACGTGTTTTCGAGTGTCGAAAATGGTGTTGCGATCAAAGCGGATACTGTCAACGAGATTAAAAATCTGATTGATGAGCAGAGAGCTTATTTGAAATCAATTTCAGGCCAGTCGTTTAGCGGTCATCATGGTCAGCGCTTTTGGCTACTGTCTTCGATCGGCAGAAGTTATAGCCATCTGTTCTATGTTACTGAAAGCCAGAATGCGCCCAGTAGTGCTGACGCTCAGCAGGCAATAAGTTTTTACGAGCAGGCGCTTGATTATCATGCGAGGTACGAAAACGAGTACGATCCGAACAATGCGAAATGGATAAGAGAGGAGTATATGGTCGATCGATCAATAATGGTCAAGGCGCTATTGAGTCACGCCATTGAACCGGCTGTGCCAGTGCCCTTTGACGCCGTTACATGTGCGTTTCATAAGGATTTGCAAGCTGAATTACTTAGCAACCCAGCCTACGTTAGAGAAGGGGGGGCAGACTATGTTCAACAGAACTGCTAGGACGATGAGCGCTATCGCTTTTTCTTTAAGCGTATGTGGCGCGGCTGCTGATCCAGATCATCTGATCAAAGAGGTGGATATTGATGAAATCAAGGAGGCGGTGAGTGCGATCGAGCCCGTTTCTACGTCAATTGAAATGGAAAGCGTTTCGGAGAAAGCGATGGAGATTCCGAATAATGCGACTTCTGATTTATTCTCAGAGCATTCCAAGAGTGGCGTGAAGGACCAATCGGCGCCTCCGTGTCCACCGGACTGTTACCAGTAGCATAGGGTGCGGTTGGATTACTCGTGTAGCGCCAACATTTAGAGAAAGTGTATCCTCGAAATTCATGGTTATCTAGGTTCCTGACGATTACACGGGACGACCATTAGACTTTGGCTCGGTTTGGTTTCCAAGGTTCTCAGGTTTTATCCAATGTGCTTATGCTTAACCCCTGCAAGTAGCTCGGCAAGTAAAAGGGTAAACGGAACGATGTTGTTTTGCACGCTGGCGGATTCTAGCGTGTGCATATAGCGGGATCGCTGCTCGACGGGAACAACTATCCAAGGATAGCCACCGCTTGCAGCCATTGCATTCATCAGAAAGCGGGCCATTCGACCGTTGCCATCAATGTAAGGATGGATATAAACAAAAAAGAAGTGTCCTAAAACCACTCTTACTGCGGCATTTTCTTCGCTCTGTAGTAATTCGAAAAATGCAGGGATGAGATCGCGTACGGCTTCGCTACTCGGTGGAGTATGCATGGATTGCCGAATGTACACCGGTTGATTTCGAAACCCGGCTAGATCGCCCGCTTTGATGATGCCGGCTGCGACACTTGGTCCGAACAATTCGCGATACCATCGACTATAGTCTTTCTCCACAACGGCTCCAGGATTTTCGCCGTCGAGTATCTCGGCGATAGTTTTTTTCGCTGCCTGAAACGCTTGCCAGTATCCACGTGCCGCAAGTGCATCTCTTTGCTGGCTATCTTCTTCTCTTTGATCGGGGTTCCAATTGCCTCGTTTAACCTTGTCGATTAACTCAGTAGTTACACGATAACCTTCGATTGAAAGTGAATGATAGGCATCGGATGTATATATCTCGTCAATGCTCTTTAAGTAGGCTTGCTTGGTTACTGAAGCGTTCGGCGCTGGCAGGAAGTTATCGATGACAGGTTGCCGATAGGTCTCCCACTGCATCTTAAAGCGATTCACGTAGGGCGAAATTTCCCGCGGTTTGAAAATAATGGGAGATGGCTGTTCGAAAGGGTTGCGTTCGATAGTCTTATGTCCGGCACTGATCATCGTATCAAGTATCTCATCGGCTATTTTTTCTCGACCGATGTTACGAAAAGCTCCGGCTAAACGGCCTGCTATCGTATTGTGGTGGCCTTCCAATAGAATGCGCAAAAGATCGGACGGCTCGTTAATCATGGATAGTGCTGCACGAATTTCTAGTGGTTGTGATTTAAAGTAAGGCGGGGGGCAGTTCACTAGTGCCATTGGTAGGCTTAAGATGCGCATATTCTCTAATACAACTATAAAGTCTTCGTGAGGCAATGCTAATCGAAGGTCAAATAGTGAAGTATCGTGAGGTAGTGATATCGGTTTGTTACCACCTTTGGGGGTTCTCACTAGCAGTTGACGTGGTATTGACCAATTACCCGTATGTAGATTGAGTGATTGTTCTGGTGACAAACACCAGGATTCACTAAATCGATAGTCGAGATAATCAGAACAAAACCCCCAGAATGAAGCGTACCAGGCTGTGCTCTCGCCGGGTTTATCATCGGGTCTTGAAGGGACATACCAACCTTTCATAATCTCCTGAATAAACCCGTTCTTTAATAGCCTTTCTCTGTGTGTCCGGGAGAGTGAGCTTGTGTGAATGGCAGTGCGGCCGGTCTCCTGGACCACCTTCAGAGCCGATAACGATTGAGCGAGTTTTTCTGTTGGTGCTGCCATAAAATAGATCGATATTTAGGTTTTCATGCTTTTTTAAAATTAGGTTATTAAGTATTTGTATATCTAGGTTATTGTGTCAAGTTAAAATTAGGTTATTTCGCTTTTCTTCTCTCAAAGCAATCAGCTGAGGTTAAAACTTCTGATGTGTCATTGAGCAATAGGCAGCCAACGCGCGATTTTCGTTGCGCGTCCGGCAGAGATCCCTCGTTCTTAATCAAATAAAATCAATTGTTTACGTTGGCAGCGATGGCTTTGAGTTGGCTGGATTCTTAGTGTTTTTTGCTGGTGGCAGGCCCTAGGGTGACATTTCTGCTATTGCAGACTCCTTATTTAAGTGGGTTGGTTATACGGATCGATGGCATGATGATTTTTTGGATTCCTATTCGGGGAAGAGTGAACAGCGGTCCACCGCTTCTCTGGATAGGCAAGAATTGGCCGAACGGATAAGTAAAGGAACCAGCGAAAACCTATTTCCGTAAACGCCTAAAAGCGGACGCTAATAACTGCTCGATTTACCGACACTTACAGGGAGCCAAAACACTGAAAAACAGTATGCCTACTTACGTAATCCCTTCAGTAGTAGCTCCATAAGGTCCTTATTCAGATTATCCGTGTTGATAGGCGACAACTCCTCAAACAACGACTTCCAAACGGTGGTATAGATTTGTGAACCGAGTAGTACTAGCGGGTCGACGTTACTTTGATCGGGCTTAAACTCACCATCATCAATCCCTTTCTGAATTGTTTCACCGAGTAATTCAATCCCTTTTTGGACCACATTTCTAAAATAAAATTGGGTGATTCTTTGATGCTGTTCCGTCCGGCCAGACATCATGTAACGAAGAAGCATTTGCATCTCTGGTGAGGCCATTCGATCTGACATTATCTGCATTTGCTTTTGCAATAGTTCGCTCGCTGTACCGTCATGCGATTGAGCCGTTCCATCGGCAGCTTTAAGCGTAGGAATGATTGCTGATTGGATAACACCTTCCAATAGCGCAGCTTTACTGTCGAAGTATAGATAAAGCGTTCCTTTCGCAACATCGGCTTCCATTGCGATGTCACTCATTTTGGCAGCGTCAAACCCATCTCGATCAAATACCTTAAGCGAGGCTGTAAGGATGTCTTGCTTGCGTCGCTGCTGAGATTTTGAAAGCGCTTTTGCTTTCTGATGACGAGCCATTTTGTGGTCCTAACTGCTTGTACTAACTTTAGCGAAGAATTCTTGACAATAAATGACCCGTGAGTCATTATATGACCGGTCGGTCATTATATGACCTTTAAGTCATATACTACATGATTCACGGTGATCCCAGAAACGATTTACAAGGTTTCTAGGAACTCTGCTTGTTAACTGGGTATTAAGGTTTAATCAATATGCAAAACAATAAAACTGTGTTGATCGCGGGCGCGGGTCCAACCGGTCTGGCAACGGCAATTTTTCTCGCAGAAGCCAAAAAAAGTGTCAGGATTGTCGACAAACTGAGTGAGCCGGTTGGCTATTCCAAGGCGATGGCACTCAATCCTCGCTCTTTGGAGCTGCTCGAGAGTACCGGTGTTACCGACACACTTTTGGCGGCTGGGCGTGAGATTAGGTTCATCAAGCTAGGAAGCTTGAAGAAACCGGTAGCGGACCTGGACCTCAACATGCTCGGCCGACGCTATAGTCATATGGTGGGCATACCTCAATCGGAAACAGAGAAAATCCTTGAGGAAAAGCTGAATTCGCTTGGCATAGAAGTGGAAAGAGAAACATTGCTCACAGGGTTTAACCAGACTTCAAAGTCGGTTGAAGTTGGTTTGCTCAAGGCAGGGAAAAAAGAGACTTTTTCAGCTGGATACCTGGTGGGTGCGGACGGAGCTCGCAGCAATATTCGAAAACAGCTTGGCGCTCAATTCGAAGGCGAGACATTGAAAGGCGATTGGCATATGGCTGACGTTAGGTTCTCTCACGATTCTGAGTTCACAAAGACATTGTCGAGCAATGGGCTCCATGTGATATTCCTTGATGAGGGGTTTCTCTTTGCCGTTTCTTTCAAGGCTGGGGTTTATCGTATTGCTAGTAATCGCTCTAATGTATTCGATTGTCTTCCAAATCAAGATGAACTAGAGGGTATCGAATGGGAGTCCAAGTTTACCATTAATCACAGATTAACAACTATCTACGCCAAGAATCGAGTTGCTCTAGCCGGTGATGCTGCTCATGTGCATTCACCCATCGGTGGGAGAGGTATGAACCTGGGTATAGAAGACGCTTTTTATCTGGCTAATGCGATTAGAGACGGGGATCTTGAAAACTATAACGAGTCTCGCTTAAAGGCGGCTAGAGGTGTCATTCAATTAGTTGGATTGCAAACCAATATGGCTTTGGGAGAAAAGCTAGGTTTTAGGCTGCTTAGAAAGTATGTACTCCCTACTGCACTTTCTTTTCGGCCGATTCACAAGCGGATCGTAATGCGATTTACAGGGCTCAATAACGCGATGGACTAAAATGTGAATTCCCGTTGGAAGTTAATTTAAAGTTTGAATTCACTGTACATCTCATGTGGTGCTGGTATTTAATGCCTTTTTAACATTTCGATTTTCTTAAAACAATTAGACTTAAGAGCGCGGAACCAAACAACAAAACAGCAGTTGGTACCGGAACTACTGAAACATCATTACTAATCTGATACCTACCACTTTCGAAAGCTATGCGATTTCCCGGTAATGTACCCACACACAGGCCATATTCGCCCTTTGAAATAATGGGCGTGCTACATGCCCCACCACTGCCATGACTTGCGGAAAAGTTTTCTATATGTGGGTTTACAAACATAAAAGAAAACACATTAGTTGGCGACGAAAAATCAGTGTGACTGAATTCGAACGTATTAATCCCCGTCGATGGATTTGTGAGAAAGTCGTAGAATCGAGCACCTCCGCCTGTTCCACTAACACCCATTCGGTTCAACCCACTTGCCGATAGTGTTAACGACGCAAACGATGAATCCAGCGTTTCTATTGGCGAGAAATCGAGTTCTATCGAGACAAAGCCAGATTCACTGCCCCCATTGCCGTGGTCGTAAACAAAATAACCTGTGCCATGCGTATCAGGGCCATCCACAAAATCGATAGTGAACGACACGATATCAGCGTGCACCACCACGGAAAAAAAGCTACAACCAGCAACAAACGCATACTTTTGGATCTCTACTAGCCATCGTTTTTTCATTTGATCTACCCCAGCAGTAAGTTAAGGTTCACTTATCATTGGACAGTATATCCAATTCGGTATTCACTATGCGTCTCTTACCACCTAACAAACGGACATTCATTAACGCTTCAATCAGCGGCTTGTTCAGTGCATTGATTTATTAATTTTTCGCTCATCATACTTCTGACGATTTACTTCAATGAGTTTCAATGAATTCTCTGCCCAATCCTTAGCTTGACACACCACGGGTATCAACGATTGCCCCAGATCAGTCAGCTCATACTCTACTTTTAACGGTAAAGAATCCGAATAAACAGACCTGGTTATCAATCCGTCTCGCTCTAACTTACGCAACGATTGCGTCAGCATTTTCTGTGAGATCCCTTCACATATCCGTTTAAGCTCTCCAAACCGCAAAACACGTTGCTCTAACGCACCGATAATCAACGATACCCATTTTTCACCGATCAATGCTAATACCTCTCGCGACGGGCAAATCGCAGCATACACATTCGGCTTTAGCTGGTCAGACATGGTAGTTACTTTCAGGTACCTAATTTACCAAAGATACTATCTTCTGTTAGAGTCATGTCCTTTGTCAATATCAAGTTATAGAAAACCTAAACGGGAGCGATTATGAAGATTGCTATTCTAGGATTTGGAAACGTGGGACAGATTCTGGCGAACATTTTCGAAAATGCAGGCCACGAAGTTTTTATTGGGGTAAGGGACCCCGCAAATAACACCTCTAGACTGCCCACTTTCAGCTTCCAGGCGGCAGCACAACAGGCTGATATTATTGCACTCGCAATTCCGTACACAGCCTGCGCCAAAGTACTGAACGAAATTGTGTCTGAAACAACCGACAAAATAATCATCGATAACACGAATCCTTTGAAAGAGGACTGGTCGCCGCTTTTACTAGGGCAGGAAAATTCAGCGGCAGAAGAGATCGCACGCATAGCACCAAGAGCTCACGTGGTTAAAGCCTTTAACACAATCTTTGCTGATGTCATGGGCAAGCCGGAGCGAGGCGCTCAGAAGATAACGGCGTTTATCGCGGGTGATAACGAAGAAGCCAAACAGAAAATTATTGCGCTCGCTGAAAGTGTTGGTTACGACCCTTTGGATGTAGGGAGGCTAACGTCGGCGCGTTATCTAGAAAGCATGGCGCATCTCAATATCGAAGTAGCCATAGGTCAGTCTGGTGGCACAAACGCTGCCTTCATTTATAGCCATTGATGAATGGAGAATTCGAAAAATGCCGTTGATCAATAAGAAGCGCACCACTTTTACGGTTCATGACGATACCATACGCGGCGACTTGTATTTGCCTGATACGATACACTCAAAAATTCCTGCAGTTATTGTCGCTGGCCCGATGACCAGCGTCAAAGAACAGGTTACCGGTGTCTATGCAAAAGCGATGGCCGAACAAGGGTTTGCGGCATTGACAATAGATCATCGTCACTACGGTGAAAGCGACGGACAGCCAAGACAATTCGAGTACTACAAACACAAAATAGAAGACCTCACTGCCGCTGTTGAATTTCTTTCGCTTCAGTCTGAAGTGGATGCGAACGATATTGGTCTGTTGGGTATTTGCCTCGGTTGCGGTTACGCCAGCTGGGCATCGATCAATGCAAATAAAGCCAAATGGTTGGGTTTAGTCGTGGGTTACTATCGCGACGTTGATGCCATAAAAGCAGATGACCCAATAGCTTTTCAGGAAAAAGTAGAGCAGGGAATCCGGGCAAGGAAACATTATGAGAGTGCCGGTGAAGTGACTATGATTCCAGCTGCAAAGGAGGATGGTGATGCCGCGATGAAGTCGAAAAACCTGGTCGACTATTATGGCAACCAGGCCAAAGTACCGAACTACACCAACGCTTTTGCCATCATGTCACGTGAGCATTTTTTAACGTTTGATGTGCAACTCGCTGCGAAAAAAATCGCGGTGCCCACCTATATGGTACATTCGGAAAACGCCCTGTCTCCCCGGTTTGCGAGAAAGTTTTATGAAAACTTGAACGTAGAGAAAGATCAGCTATGGTTAACCGGAAAAGATCAGACCGATTTTTATAAGAACATCGACTTGGTGAAAAAGTCCACTTCCTTTATAGCGCAGCAGCATCAAGGTTGCTGAAACTTAACCACTCGCAACAGTGGTGAAGCACTCAGTGATGTACTCGATCCTACTTGGCTCCCCCGGGGCATCTTCCATGTCCATTACAAAGCTTATCAGAAACATGGCTACGATTGGCTGGCGTTCGGTATTGGAGCAGCCCAACTGAAACTGTTCATATCAACGTGGTTTTTAACTGGTCAAATTACGATATTCAAGCTCATAGCGTATGTAAACCATGCTGAATATGTAGGTTAGCATCAGCGAGTATATTTTTAAAAGTATTTTGCCTGTGGCAACAAGGACAAATTTGTGTGGGCTCGCTCGAGTCTCTTTTTGGGTCAGGCTAAACCCAGTTGCTATAACACCCAAAAGAAATCAGTGCGACTGCCCTGTTATTGGGCAGTTCTATAAAGTAGTAAACCCGTTAGGTCAGTAAATGGTATCTTCGTAGTAACCCGTCGTGCCGGAACAAGGCCAGCCATTTTTGTCTTTATGTGGCCTGAGAGCAGGATTTTGTGTTTTTCTTTTAAACGTTTTTTCGCACAGAGGGCAGCGATAAACGTATGTTGGCCCGTTCGCAAATCCGCTTGGGCTTCGCGGTTGGGATCGCCTTCTTGTGGAGCTGGTGCCAAAAGACTGATTAGGCAGTCCTAAGTTAGAAACAGAGCCGCCCCTATCCGTAATTGGCGTTGATAGTCCATCTGGGCTGAGTTCAACTTCATAGCGCGGTACGAAAACTTGGTTGGTGATCGAAGCATCGTTGATTTGATTGATGTTGTAAGATCGGATTTGACCGTTCTCCGCGCGGACAGCATAAAGCAGAATATTTCCATTGCCTGCACGCCGTAGCGAATACGGCTCGATTATGCGAGATCGTCTTCTTCCTTGTTGATCGGTATAGTCAAGATCAACACATAGCCTGTTGCCTGCTGCGAAACGAATGATTTCTAATGAATTACCGCTTTGGGTGCGCAACCCAAGCTTTCCATATTGCGGACGGTACACCGCATCACTTTGAGTGATTGCGCCAAGTGTTGGCGCCTCTTCAGCGCGGCGACCCTCTAGCCAATCGAAGAAGTTAGACAGCGATTGCCAATAAGCTTCTAGATCAGGAAGTGCAGGCAACTGGTGAGCAAGCATGGGCTCCCAGTTGCGGTGTAGATCTTCCTGATATTCGTCCATATCCCGTAGCACTGGAATAGAAATGTCCTTATGGTCACACTTCTGCTTGAGAACATCTCTGATTACCGCAAACGCTGGTAGATGATCGTTTCTATAAAGGTTTATGACATCGTATAGGTCTCTTGGTCTGCCACGTTCTCCTAGAGCGCGAACTTTCTCACCAAAAACCTCTGGGTAATCGTAGCATTCAATATGAATGCCGCCTTCTGGATTGTCACTATAAGGGTGAAAGACCAACTGGCGCGAAGGAGGCATTACCAATACCTCATCAGCCGTAAGATCAAACTTTATCTTTGGAATACTGCGTTTGCCGCTGGAAAAATAGCTTTGATAGTAAACACGACCTTCACAGGACTTATGTCCGCGAGGATTTTCGTATATATCAAAAACAAATCTATCAATAGGAAGTTCAATACCAGCGGCTTCATATATCCACTCAGCGATCGCAACAAACTGTTCTTTCAGGAAGTTTTCATCTAGGTGAGCAGCATCTTGAAGTGTGAAATCCAAGTCTTCAGAAAATCGGTAGGTTTCAAAGTAGCATTTCTTTAGACAGGTGCCTCCTTTGAAAACCCATGACCCAGAAAAAACATCATGCGCATTAACGGCCGCCAAGAGCCAGCCAAGTACGTAGTCTTTTTCAACAACGGCTGGCGTTAGACCTGTTTCGTCGGCAACGGCAACGATTTCGTCCCTAGTAATCACAATCTATATCCTTTTAGGTACCCACAGTCGCCATTTGGTTATAAGCCTATTGTCTTTAGAAGTTTTATCGAGATAGGCATAACCTGTTGTGAGGTTTGCTGCGCATTCATCAACAAAAGAAGGATCGAAATCAAGCTTTTCAGAAAGAAATCCCAGTTTCTTAAACAGCGCGCCATTGTTTAAATGTTTAGCATGACTCAGTAGCGTTTCAACCCCCTTCTGGTTGCCATATATTTTTTTAAATTCCAACAGGCTGTCTATAGTGTGCTGCAATCCAGCGCCTAGGTACGGTTCGTTAATAATATCCAGGATTGTTTTCTGCGGATCAGAGACTTGTATTTTCTTATTGCCTCGCCAGATTTTTTTGGTGCCGAAGAGATTTTTCTCCGGGCTGTATTTGATGTAAAAATTGATACCTTGGTGCTTGGTTTCACCGTATAGAGCGCGTTTACTGGTAAGCACGCATACTGATCTAAAGAGCTGCTCGGTTAATTCCCAGTGTTCGAGCGCGCTCCATCCACCGATGTATCCCGGTTCATATAGCTCGGGCACAAGTATCCAAGGGTCATCGAGGACTTGAGTTTGACCCAGTGCGTTAGGTTGAATGGGGGCATAAAGTCCACGTGCAATACGCCTGATTGCACCCTGTTTGTGCCAGCCAGCAAGCAGCTTTGCAGCGTGCGTCCGGTCGAGATCAAGTGCTTCCATCGCATCATCTATGCGGATGGTGCCAGATGTGGCGCGCAGGAGGGTGGCTAAACGCTGCTGCCTTGATGAGACTTGATTAGGCATTATACTATACAAAAATACAAATAATTCTCTATTTTAGAGAATACTACGTTTTTTGCTATAGCGCTATATAAAAATACGAGAAATTCCAAATAAAGGAGAATAGCGTGTAATGCAGTGTAGTTTTCGTGGTTCCAAGCGCGCTCATTTGCCACGATTCAAGATTACATGTTCATGTCAAGGGGGAAGCTGACGTTTCCCTTGATTGCACGGCACAGGTGAAGGAGGGAGAAGCATATTCCTGCAAGTGACCTAAATAGTGGTATGTTTGATTTGTGTAAGAATGGAGGACAGGGCAATATTTTAAATCCGGCGACAGTACATTATTGGTATGGCCGCTTATGGTCGTACGCGGACACTAAACCAATAGTTCCTCCAGGTGTCGAGCTTATCGGCCATCTCGGTCGAATTTTCTTTAGAGTTTAAGCATTTTCTAGTTGAGGGGTCGTGCGCCGATTTAAATTCTCCTGCTTGGGATTAGCTAATAGATTAAGAACGATATGCCATACACATCGCCAGGATCAGGTTCTCTATCTGTTATCTGATTAAGGAATTTTTGTCGTAATGGATTGTTTCGAAGCTTCTTGCCGCGTTTATACTTGGACGCCCCAAGTGCAGGCATGCATTGCTGCGGTCGGAGACATTGCAAACTACGTTGATTGGCAGCGCGGCTGCTGTATGTATAGTGATGATACTTTCATTAGCATGATATTCTCACACCTTTAGCGGTACTTAAGTCGATTAAGTTCGTTTGTGTTCTTTACATGCTCAGGCCTTATAAAGCACTAACCCATTGATCAGAGTATGTTATAGTCTAGTGCTCCTTTACTCTGCTCAAGGCCTCATTCTTTGTTCTTGCTTACATCTGTTTTTGCCGTCCTTACACCCGTAGCACTTTAGTGGCGTTAGTAAGAAGTTATGCGAAACGAAATCGTTGCCATCATCAAACAATCGTACAGTGAGATAGCACCTGACCGCATCATTCCCGAAGAGAGTCACAGTCTACTGCCGGGTGAGGATCTGGAATCTCGAGAGTTTGTTTCGCTGATATTATCGGTTGAGCAGAAGCTTGAGGCTAAATATCAGAAGCCTTTTGTATTGCTGGATGAGGCTGCCTTTTCCAGAGGATCAAGCCCCTTCCGAAGCGTCTCTGCGTTTGCAGAATTCATCATCGCTCAGATCGATCAGGCAGACGCGTGAGATATCGCCTGTGGACGTGAGTGAAAACGTGATAGTCGTGACCGGTGCCAGCCGGGGCATTGGTGCGGCTTTATGCAACTACTATCTGGCGAAGGGTAACCGGGTAATCGGTCTATCTCGCGCGAATGTCGATCATGAGAGCCCTCTTTACCGCCACTGGTGTACAGATGTCTGTGACGATGCCGCTGTAAAAGAAACTTTTTATCAAATTCGCAAAGAAACACGAATTGACGTGCTCATCAATAATGCGGGCGTCGCCTCCATGAATCATGTTTTGTTAACACCTACGGACAGTATCCAAAAAATAATGGCCACCAACTTTACGGGTGCCGTTATTTGTTCAAGAGAGTGTGGGAAGGTCATGCGTGCGCAAGGTGAAGGGCGCATCATCAACCTCTCTTCGGTGGCCGTGCCGCTACGCATAGCCGGTGAGTCAATCTATGCAGCTTCGAAGGCGGCGTTAGAGTCATTTACTCGGACCGCGAGTAAAGAGTTCTCTGATTTTGGAATTACGATAAATGCACTTGGGTTGACGCCAATTCAGACCGATATGATCGCGGGTGTTTCAGAAGAAAAGCTCAATGCCATTCTGGATCAGCAAGCGCTCTCGCGATTTGCGACGATCGATGATGTGACTAACGCCATCGACTTTTTTGTGCGGCCAGAAAGCGCTTTCGTGACCGGTCAGGTGTTATATTTAGGCGGCGTGAGTTAACACAACACGGGATATGGAAACCCCATTGAAGGATTTTTTCGCTCGATTAAATCTCGAGGAACGCCGAGATCGAATTGCGATTATTGATGATGGCGGCTCGATCACGTACGGTGACTTAATCAGTCGTGTTAGCACGCAGCCCTCTGAGCACCTATTGTCATCTAAGAGCAAGTCCGTTGAAATTATCGCGGCAAACTCGATCGATTCGGTGTTACAACTCTTATCTTGCTGGTTTCAGCATATATCTACGTGGCTCGTGTCTGCTGTCGATGACGAGCGGTGCCTGCAAACACGATCTATTGATAAGGTTCTAGAACAAGAAGCGCATCCTTTAACGGTTTGGCTCGCAACGTCAGGCAGCACGGGTAGACCGCAATGGGTCGCACATAATATTGACCGCATGCTGTCCAGTTACTATGACGCCAATAAGCGGCATGTGACGTTTGCTGCCATCAGCTTCGATCATATCGGCGGCCTTGATGTGCTACTTTACGCGCTCGCCAGTGGAAGTACATTGGTATTAACAGCGCTTAAGCGGCCAGATCAGGTAGCCGACTTCATCTCGAAAAAGGGAGTCACCCTCGTGACCGCGACACCAACCTGGTTTAAGTGGATGGCTTTGGGCACGGACAATGTTGCGACCTATCCGTCGGTGATGCTTATCTCGTTAGGTGGCGAGCCTGTCGATGACGCTGTGGTGGCCCATATTCGCAACGCATACCCTAATGCGCGTATTGTTCAAAAATACGGTATGACAGAACTGCATGTTTTGAAAAGCCGTACTCACCCTGATGATCCGCGCTTATTGGCCTTTGATCCGTCGATTGAGTATCGGGTGTTTGAGGGGGAGCTGCAGATCGCGGCATCGAGTGTCAGCAATCCTAAGACTTTGCAACAAACCGAGGATGGCTGGTTGAAGACTGGGGACCTCGCTGAGGTAGAGGGTAAGTGGCTGCGTATCACCGGTAGGAGGCACCAAACCATCATCAGTGGTGGTGAAAACCTATCGGTCGAGCGAATTCAATCGGCCATCATGGCATTGCCGTTTGTCCGAGATTGTTTGGTTTACGCAGAGCCCAATGTGCTTTTGGGTCAAATCGTTTGTGTTGACGTTATTCTGGATGACTGCTCGGAGGGTGAGCGGTCATTACGCTTGGCGGAGCTGAAAGATAACTGTCGTAAGTCTTTGCCTAAATCACACTGGCCTTTGAAATGCCGTGCCGTTGCACACTTATCGCACTCGGCGCGCTTCAAGCGTCAGGTTCCTTAATCTATGGTATTCGAATCTATTAGGGTTTTGATTGGTCGCTCACTGTAATCCTCGGAAATAGCTTTACACATTTTGAGCAGGCTCTCGTAGAAATTTCGACCAGCGTCTGGGGTATACAGATCGTCCGCGGTATACAGCCTGGCATACCACCGGTCATGATCCATGCGGAAGCGAAGTTCAGCGGGCCACCGACGGACGTAGGGTTTGACGACTTTCTTGATGAAAGGTTGATTAGTCCAATCTTGCTCCACACTTTTACCAACGCCATAGACGACGTCCGGGCTAATCTGATGGCTGTCAAAAGAGATGAGCATTGTGTCTCGGAAGGCCTTGACGGTTTCTAAAAAACTCCGCTTTGAGAAGGGGATTTCACTCTGATAGTGCGCGAGCATGTGGTGCATATTGACCGAAGATAAGTAGTCATTAAGCGTTTGCTGTTCGTCAATGTGGAACGCCAGTGGACTCATCGTCGCGAATGAACCAATAGTCGCTTGAATGACAGGGGAATGACGCCCACTGCTGGCCGTATTGATATGGAAGTCGGGTGTTTGATGCAGGCGATAGAGGGTTAAACCGAGTGCGCTGATAACGAGGTTGTTAATCGACGTATCCAGCGCTTGGGCGTTGCGTTCTATCGACCGCCTAATGGATTCTGATATTTCAAAAATCTGCTCAGTTCCAGTTCCATGTGTCTCTTGTATGTCTGTTGGCGGCGCGAGCGCGCTTGAGCTTTCGTACAGCGATTGACGTTTTTTGAAGTTGAGCGGAAGTCGCGCTTGTTGTCCTGGTGAATACATATACTCTCGCGCATACGCGAGGGCCTCAGTTCCTGTTCCCGCATCTGCGTGTTGAAGGCAAGAGGGGTTGATAAGTCTGTTGAGTATCAGCGCTGCAGAGTCGCCATCGCAATTTAGATGGTCAATAGCGAGTGCCAAATGCGGTTGCGTAGGAAAGAACTCACAATAATAAAGGTGAATCGATGGCGTGCTATGACCAGTCAGGTGTGTCGATAAGCGCTCCCGCACATCGGCTTCAAAGTAAATCACTTGTTCGGAGAAAGTTAAGTCTTCAAACGATGCTTTATCTTCCTCAAGCGGGGCGTAGATCTCAATAATGACATCGCAGTCGCTAGCTCCCTGTGGCTGCAAAACTGGCTGGGTGCCCCGGCGGTCAAGTCGTGCACGTAAGATCGGATTCTCTCGTAACAGTACGAGTAAACTTGTTCTCAATGACGGTTCATCGAAGGGGGTGCTTGCTGGGCCTTGGAGTACGACTATCAGCGGATCTTTGTTTGCGAGGCACATCATCCGTTGTAAGAACAAGAGAGGTGCTGGCTCAGCCACGCTGACGACGGGCTCCAAGTGATGACTTTTTTTCTGAAATGGGCGCCGCTTTTATGACAGGGCTCGACAAACTTAGGTTCATCCAGTCTCGATATTCGCGAAAAAATGCAGTGAGCTTTCTCTCACAGAAAATGGGGTGAGCGTCTTCGCACGCCTGATCCGGTTTTCTCAACGCTTTTGGATGTTGTAAGCAGGCTGTCGCGCCGAGCAAATCTGAGTTTAAAGTGCTGAGCAGTGCGATGACGCGATTAGCCGTCTCCATGGGTTTCATTGCAAGTGAGGCAAAGCAAACGTCGATGACTTTGTCGTACCGGTCTTGCTCGCGCCACTTGAGATGGTTGAGTGTGGATAGCAACGACTCCGTGACGATGGCCGTTGCGCTCGGAAGTGCGTCAGTATAGAGGCTATGCTGAAGCGAAATATAGCGATACAGTGATGGTAAGCTCTCAATAGGTGTTCGATGGGTAAAAACTAATATCGCATCGGGGAAGACCTGCTGTATCTCCACTTCGCAGCCAAAATAGAATGGACATTTGAGTAGCCATGGTTTTCTTTGGCTCGCTTGGCCAATCCGCTGAAAGTACTGTAACTGACGTTTCAGGTAGACTAATGCTGGGTTTAACGTTTGCTTAGACTGCCAAATTTGATAGTCGTCGATCGGTGCCCAGCATTTAAATGAAGGCGAGTTAAACGTTTGCTCAAGGACAAACGAATCTTCATCCGGACTTGAGGTTGCGTGTCGATGAACATGTGCGAGTGAGGGCGCGCGTTCATAAATATCTTCGATCCATCGCGATACACTATCGGCGGCGCACTCTTTTTTTGGATCTCGGTTCGATCCAGTAAAAAAAAGCGTTTTCTCAAGTGTTAAAGTATTAAATCTGTCGGTACTGCTCAGCAAATAATGCAGCGCGCTTGTGCCAGTACGGCCATGCCCACAGATGATGACGGGAGGCTGCAACGTTTCTGAGTCAATGCCTGGATTGTTGGACCACTCTGATTCAAATCGATTGCGATTTTGAGATAGGCGTTTGATTTCCTTAACGCTGCGGTTCTTTCCTGGTTCATGAAGTAGACCTGCTTTGTCCAGCGATTTTTGCAGCTTGTCCCGCGCCTCTGTTTCTATGTCCACAGCATGGGATTTGGCTGATTCAGGGCGCGTGAATGTAGTCTGATTGATGGTTCCATCCATGAGTTTTATACACTTGCGGTGGATTCGTTGGAATTCGTCCAGCGAGCCTTGTTTGTTGTATGATGCGTTGGAATTCTAATACATTAAGGAAAATTATCGCGCATGGTTAGCCAGCTCGTCTATCTCTTTCTTGGCTTGATTGGTTCCTTTCTCTTCATGCAATGGTATATGAAAGGGAGCAAGCTTTCTTTGTTCCCCTTCGTCGCTGTTATCGTTTCGTTGCCTTTGATTTCGATCTTTGGCTCTAAGATTCTCTCGCTCGTGGAACGGTCGTGGTTCGAGGGCGATTTGGCTTTTGAGCTTGCCGGAGGTTGGCGTCAGCCCGGAGGGACGCTTCTGTTGGCCCTGCTTGGGCCGATCGCAATCAAGTTGTGTCTGCCCCGGCTTTCATGGCGCCGATTTTTCGATGGCTATTTGATATTTCATGCGTTCAAGTTAGGGCTTTATCGAATACGCTGTCATTTGCAAGGTTGCTGTGTAGGAGGTCAGTGCGACGGTGGATACTGCCTGGAATATGGGCAGCACACCCACGTATATTGGAGTCATCTAAGGGATGGAATCATTTTGCCAGGCGCGACGCATAGTGCGCCGGTTTTTCCGTTACACTTCGCATACATGGTGCTCGGTATTGGGCTCGCGATCTTTCTTTTCTGGTATTCTCGTCGAAGCCGCTTTGAAGGAGAGGTTGCGCTGCTCTTCTTTGTTATACACGAATACGGTAAAGGAGCACTAGAAGTGTTTCGTGAGCCATCGGTTCCATTGTTGCAAATGGTTTCCTGGATAACGGCGACATTGGCGTTACTCGTGCTGATAGCCCTGCCAAAGCATGGTGTAAGACAGAAATCTCAGCGGCCGCTTTCCGGTAAATAATTGATTAGATTGGATTCTTCGCGCAACAAGAGGTCGGCTTTAAGTGGTTTTTCTGCCCATCGATTCTGAAAGCGATTTTGCAGGTTGTTTGCGTTATTTTATTGTATTTAGGCGTGATTGCCGCTATTTTACACTTACGACTCCAATGGGTATCTCGATGTCGTCGTTGATTGGGAGGGTAATGCGATAGATTACGATCATGACAGTGCAGGGCGTGAAGAAAGGAGAGAGGAGGGGCTAAGTGCGACAATAAACTCTCTCCCACCACATACTAATCTTTCAATAAGTACCTCGAGCGTTACGGGGGTCACGAGGGTCATTGAAACAAAGTGGCACCCTGATTTCCGTTTGCCCACGCGTACTACCGAGCCAGATTTTGTAGAGGACATTACCTACGATTGCGACACTGGTCGCGTGACGCAGCGTATAAAGTACGCGCCGGGAACGGAACCTAATCCATATGTTGAGCCTACATGTCCGTAGCTTGATAAAGGTAGCTACTTTTTCTGTCAGTCCTCTGGCGGTCACGCTTGAGATGATTTTTATTTCAAGTTATCCTAGCTGTGCGAAGCTCTCCCCTGGGTTTTGACTTCTATAGCTGCGCGCGCGGTAGCATTTTTTGATAGTAAAAAGTCGGGCCTTCCATTCGACTTGCTGGGAGAGATATATGAAATCCGTGGTTCCACTCTTTCTATCCTTATTTTTTTCGATACCCAGTTGGGCAGCCGTGCTTGACTTCGAGCCTTTGGCTTGGCCAACCACTTATAGTTTTCCCTTTGATTATGAGGAGGACGGCTTTCTATTTGAGCCCATAACGGGTTTTGCAGGATTCTCCGTACTTGGAACCACTGACGATCGATACGCCGGATCCACTACTTTAGCTGCCAATAGTGAAAATGGTGTAACACGCCTTTCTCGGGTTGATGGTGATTTCTTCAGTTTGGCCAGTATTGATTTGGCTGAAGCGTTTAGTGGTGAGCAACCAATCGTGACTTTTGTCGCAAACACCGGTGCATCTCAAAGTTTTACCTTAGATGGTGTTGGTCCTGCACTCGAAACGTTTTTCTTCAATGCGGATTTTCAAAATATCCTTAGTGTCACGTGGACACAAGGTAGAGTCTCTGAGTTTTTACCAGATATACCTCTGCATCAGTTCGATAACATTGTGGTTTCGCAGGTTCCGCTCCCAGGGGCCTTTGGTTTGTTTGTGATGAGTGGCATTATGTTCCTGTTTTGTCGACGCCGACTGAACACCACGTTCTGATCGGTAAGATTTTTTTGCACAAAGTGCTTGACAGTATTGCGAGACGAGGCGTATCGTTAGTCGCGTAGGGCAGGAAGCGTTTTCTCTTAACTAATCAATAACGACGCTTCTTCAAGCTAAGCAGATGATCTGCTTACGACCAGCAATTAAAACACAACGATCATTTTCGTGGGATGCGGTAATGGTGTTTGACAGGTTGTGGCTGGTGAGGGTGCTTAGGGTGTTTTGCACCAGCATTGGTCAAGGTAACAGGGCTTATGGATTGTCGCGGTGTTTTCACACAGCGTCAGTGTCTATCTTATTTTTCCCGATTCATTTGATTCGTTCTCGCAATGCGTCAGCGCGCGTTCTCGTGCGCGCGGGCGATTGCTTTTCAATATTTCTAAGGAGTGTCCTATGAGGCTGCGTCACGCCGTGCTAGGCGGTTGTTTGAGTGTAATGCTGGTGTCCTGGCAGGCATCGGCGGATGAAGAAGCATTATCACCGGCCGAGCAGGCAGCGATTGCGGCCGCACAGGCAGCCTCCGCAGTGGATCAGACGCAGCGACGGATTAAGATGTGTCATCACGTGTTACTGAGCGGGATGGATGACCAAAAGGCTGACTTGGTGGCGATGCTGGACGGTCGGACTTGTGCTGAGGCAGTGGAAGACGAGTTGGCTGCGGAAGCGGCCGCTAGCGAGTAGCAGCCCGGGCTGATTTGGGCAACACGAGAGAGAGACTAACGATGAAGAGTTCGATAAAGCTGATCGCTATGCTGATTGTCAGCGTGTTGAGTGTGTCCACTTGGGCAACGCCCTACACGGTGACCAATCAGCAAATTGCAAATATACAGGTGTTGCTGACCAACCATGGTACGCACGTAGACGACGAGGCCACAGTGATCGTGGATATCGTGGATGAGCCTAATTATGCCTATACACTGGTTGTGGATCAGGGGAACCCGATCTCCATGGCGATTTATAACACTTTACTCTCCAGTATTGCGACGGGTAGCAGTGTGGCTTTTTCAGGTGTGCAGATCAGTTGCGGTTGTGCAGCGTGTACGCGTGAGATTCAAACCATCACTATCGAGTAATTGGATCCAGAGGACATCATGATGAAGCGCGTATTACAGATTGCCCTGTTGGGTTTTGGTCTACTGGGAAGCCCGTTGCTATGGGCGTACAACCTCTTTGCGGTGGATATCGAGTCAGTCACACTGGTTGAAGATTTAACCGCCCAGAATACACTAGTTGAAGTCAAGACAAGCCAGTCGCTCCACAGTGCCGCGGGCTGTACTGATAAGGACAATCTAACGTTTGTTTATGATGATTTGACCATTGCGACGGACGATGCGTCGGCGGGGCTATTTATGTACTCGCTGTTGCTAACGGCGAAGAGTACGGGCTTGAAAGTCGATATGTTTTACTCAGATGTCTGCACGACAGGCGGGCAGTGCGCGGCTCAGTGCGTGATTAACTCAGTTGAAATGAAAAGGTAAGGGCTGATGCGTCAATTAGGACTATTCATCGTCGGGTTGCTATTGGTTTCGTCCACGTTGGCTTCTCAGACTGTCTCCTTGCAGATTGGATCGGTTCAGATGGTAGACGGTGAGTTTGATGACGATGTATTTATCACTGGCGATGTGGCGTCTTGCAACGATTTGCTAAGTTTTAAGGTGCAGAATACTGCGGATGAGTTGTCGTTATCGATATTAATGACGGCGAAAGTCACCGGCCAGCCAGTCACGATTACTTATGATGATAGCAATCCAATCCTTTGCATCATCGAAACCGTTAGTGTGAATTAAGTCTATCAGTTGTTTATTTGCAGATGGCGTATCGCTACAGATGTATTGCTTGCAGGATTGCTCCGACGCTCGGAATATCATGCTATCACCATCGATACTAAGACAATCAGTGGTTTAACCTATGTCAAGTGTGTGTAAAGAAATTCTTAGTATTACTCATATCCTCCTGATCGCAGCCTTTTCGACTCTGGCGTATGGGCAGTCTAATCCTGTATTAGGATACAAGGCAGTGTTTACACCTGGCAATTTGATCTGGGTGGAAGATACTGCTCCGGAGGATCCTTTGTTGTTTGTGATTCCAGAAACACCAGCAAATCTATTGTTGCCTGGAGATTTGACACAGAGCATGTTGGTCACTTGGGATGAATCTGAACTTACGGACCGCTATGTACTAGAAATGAAGCACGTTGATGGGGATTGGGCCGTTGTTTATGAAGGTTCCGATCTCTCTTGGGATATGGCAAATGAAATGTTGCTGCAGCAAGGGAGTTATAAGCTGCGAATCATGGCCTGTACCAGTGCATGCTCTGCCTATAGTGCTGAGGTGCCCGCTGAGCTTCTAAGCGATCATATTGCAATTCCACCGCCCTCGTTTAGAGATGCTTTGACTGTGTATGGCTTATCGATAGAGAAGAGCACATCGGGTGATGAGGCAACTATCTCGTGGCATAACGTGCCCAATGCCTCTCGCTATTTAGTCTTTGGTTTTGGTGAAAACGGTGAGTTCGAACGGATTCTGTATGATGGGCAGGCTAGGCAGGTTGTGTTGCCGATTGACGAAAATAGGTTATTTAGAATTGTGGCATGCGACTCCGCCGATGACAGTAGTACGTGTAGCTCCACCATTCACCGCGGCTACCTAAACGCACAAGATATTGAGAAAGTTCGAATCTCTAACATTAGCGGTGGTGCTGTATATCTTGATGTGCCACCGGTTGGTTGTCCAACCAGTTATATTTTTATTCAGGGTGAGCACCCTTCAGGTACGGGTAATAGCGAGCTCGTTTTAAATTATTTGATGACCCATATCTTTTCTAAAAGTGATTTTTTTATCGAGTATCGACTAAATCCCACATACAATCTTTGCGAGTACGACGCATAGGAGTAAGAATTAAGAATGTCTAACTATTTTAAAAGTTTTTGTACCGTCCAGTTAGCGCTTGCATTAACGATTAGTGCGGGGAGTGCTGCGGAAGATGGTGTGGCGAATGATGAGTCTCGAGAGAAGGATATTGCGGTTTGCGAGACGATTTTATCAAGCGGGCCGCAAGCAATGGTTGATAGTCTTTTAGAGCAGCTTGATGGAGCAACTTGTCGTGAATATGCTGAAGCTCAGTAGTAGATTACTATCGGCGTGTAAATCTTCTTCCGTTGATAAAGGCGGTCTTTCGATCCGGCACTGTGCGAAGCTTATCGTTATCTTCAGCTTGACCGTTGTTTGGGATGTGCATGCTCAAAATACGATAATTATTCAGGAGCCAATTCTTCGACTCAAAGAGAATCTCTCTTTTGATTTCGGTTCTACTCAATTGCAGCGTGCACAAAAAGGTCGTATCGAGGTGAGTGGGAGTAACTTGTCTGGTACTCTTTTTTTTGAGCAGTGCGGGGGAGATGCAGACCAGCCACCTTACGCATTCCACACGCTGGGAAGTCTATATCTTGAACGAATTATGACAGGTGCCCTAATAAGTGCCGCTCTCGCAGATAAGCCTATAACTATTTCCTGGCGTCTGACGGGGGATAACGAGTGCGAACTACAACAGTTCTTTGCAAATTAATTTATATGCGGTCTTATTATGTTTAGCATACTAGGTATTGATGTTCACCCTAAGCTTGGCGTGATCCGCGATTCTCTGATTCTCGCCGTTCTCTGTTCGAGTGTTTCAAATGTTGCTCATAGTCAGGAAGAACGCTTGGGGAGGGTTACAGCGCTTTCGCTTGATCAAGCAATTGCGGGTGAAATTCATTTTGAATTTTCTGAATCATTCAGTGAAGAGCAATGTGATAACAAGCTTTTATTGCTGACTGAGGACCGCGGGATCGATGAGGTTCTGTATGCTGGTGTTATTGGTGCTTTTTTTACGCAGCAAGAAGTTCGATTAAAGGTGATAGCAGAGAGTCAGCCAGCTAGTGCACAAACAACGGTCCCTTGCCGGGCCAGCGAGCTTGCGATTGGAGCGGGAATATGACCGAGTGTGGTTTTAGGATTGCGGTATCCAACTTTATGCTTTCATGTCAAAAATGCGTAGGCATTATCTGTTTCTGGTGCGGACTGTTATTTGTCGTTGGTGCGAACGGGTTTACAATCCTGAGCGAAGACTACTCCGTAATCGTTACTCAAGGTCCGAACGAGGCGTCATGGACCCTTTTGTTAATCGAGGTGAACGATTTTGATGGGCCGAATGATGCCCTAGAGTTAGATTGTCTTAGGGCTGAGACTGATAATCCTACTTTTGTGTTTGTTTTGGATCCTAATCATGATCAATACGATGTGGCAGCCACCAATATGGTAGTCAGTGCAAAGTTGCAGGGACATCCAATAGAAATTGAATGGTATTTAGCTAGCGGTTTCCCTTTCTGCTATATCGATGAATACACTATCCGCTAGGATGAAGATGGAGAAAACCGTGTTTTATAAGATCCTGATATTCATCGTTTTTTATTCAGCCCTCTGGTTGCCCAATTCTTCTTTTGCTGCTTCAGTTGTGCGTGTTGAGCCCAGGCCTGCACCCCCAACCCTAGGAGCAATTGAGACTACGCTGATAGTGAATCTGTCGGAACCGCTGGTAGTTCAAGTTCCCGAATCTGGTGAGTTGCTAGAGTGTCTTCCAGATATAGAGCTTCTTCGAGATGGTGAGTATTGGTCAGAGATAATCGCTTTTATGCTTGGAGGGGCGGTCGCTGTGGGCTATGACGGCGTTGGTGTAGTGAATCCCAAGTTGGTTCAACGCGGTTTTTTTAGAGACGGTGTAGAGCACGCGCTTTGTGAGTTTGATAGAAATATTGTTTTGGAATGAGGTGCCTTCAATGCGATCTTTGGTTATTTGCGTAGCGGCATGTTTGCTAGTTAGCGCTGACGGTGTTAGGGGGGAATCCAATATAGAAGGTTCTAGTGGTCCGATTGCTTATTTACCTTCGGGCTTTGGCGGTAGTAATATCCTTATCAGAACAAAAAACGTTAGCCTGCCTGACTTTGATCAAGAGCAGTCCGACTCTACACTGGATGGCTTTGATGCTGATCTAGATGGGGTCAGGGATGACTTCGAGAATTGGGTTGCAGAGGAATTCATGGGCGATCATAACGCCGGTAAAAGAGCTGCGATCTACAGCGCGCATTCGCAGATTAGCAGTCTAATGAGTGGCGAAATAGATACCACCAATGAGGCGATTGCGTACCTGACTTCGATAAATTGCATGTCGACCGAGTTTGATGATCCAGTTCTCGCAAAGGATGCGTTGATCGATATGATATTCGAGACGGCGTTACGGACTGATGCAAGGACTTATCAGTATTTCTCGAATATAGATCTGGTAAATGATTTGATTGCGAGAAGTGAGCCAACCATAGTCTGTCCTTGAGGCAAATCACGAATATTGAAGATTTCCGTCAGTACTAGCATAAGAAGCATCGCTGTAGTGTGCGTTGTCGTTTTGCCGATTGTATCGGTTTCTTTTCTGGTAAAAGAGGTGAGAAAAACGGGGCACTGTATGTCGATGCCAGTATCTGTGTATGAGATGGCGGACATCTATCCTTTTTCGGAATTATTAGGGAATGAATATTGTTTTGTGCGAGATGTATTTGTAGTTAATCATTTCTCACCGTATGTAGACAATAAGAATTGGACTCTCCTAGACGCTGAAACATTGGAAACTGCTCAAGAGCACTATTACGTTAATCAACGCTTTGATTATGAAATGGAGATGTTAGCACAGGGTACGCCCTTCAAATTTAACGATTTCTATTACTTGGATTACGACGGCTGTAAACCCTCTAAGTATGCTGCGGTGATTAGTGTTTTTGTCCAAGACGTCCAGGTTAATTTGCGAGATAACTACTTGTTTTTCAAAGAAGGCGCGCACGAAAGTGATTATTCTAATGTGCTAAAGCCAAACATTTTTAATAGCTGTAAGAGTTGACACCAGAAAAAACACATTGCTAGCGTAACTTTTGAAATGCATTGGAGGCAATTGAAACATGTCACAGAAGCAACCCCTCTTGTTTTCACTTATTGTTTTTTGGCTCTTCATTTCAGAATGGACATATGGCCAAAGCTCTGGACAGCAGTGTAAGGCGTTAACAGAAGGTGATACCCATGTTTACTATGTAAACGGAGCAAATGCATTTGTTGATCTGAATACGCAGGTGCGCAGAAAACCAGATGAACCTACCGAGCTTGAGGCCATTGGGGAGGTTCTTTTTGGTGCGGGGTTTAAATTGAGGAATGCATGGGTAGATGGCAACAATTTCACGGCTACTTGGTTTGGTGAGTTAACAGGACTTCTTGGGCAAAATCCGGAACTTGTGGACGAGGTGATACCTCAAGCAAGAAAGGCTATGTGGAGATATATAAATGCCCATAGCTCGTTCCAATATGACGCGGCAGACGAAACGGTATGGAGTAATCCGATTACGCCAACCAACACTTTAGAGATCACGACTGCTCATGTCTTCGCCGCATACGCCAACGCGGCTGTTGTTTACTTACAGGATGTTGAGCTCAGGGACTATCCCGAGCTTCACGGACCTGGCGGTCATCTTGAACAGTACAAAGATAGTCTTGACAAAGGCAACCGAGTAATGCTCATCGGCTATTCTCAGGGGTCCCTATATGTCGACGCCGCATTCAAAGCGCTCGCGATAATAAGGCCAGAAGATATGGGCAGAGTTGGTTATGTTAACTTTGGCTCATTGAGCAGTTGTTTGCCCGATGTAGATGAATCCGATCAGCTCGTGTGCCGACCATCATATCTTTTGCCAAACGCAGACATTGACGCACCAGAACCACAAAAATCACCCTATGCCCGAGAATACCATACTCCAGTAAATGACCGGTATGTTAGTGCTCTTAGAGCCTTGTTGCCGACGATCTTGCCGCCAAATACACGGCATCGAGCAGTTCATGACAAGAGAACGTTTTTTGGTCACTCTATGAGTGGAGATTACTTGTCGTATCTTGGCGGCGATGATTTGAGGGAACAACAAGACCGAATTTACGACACCATCGAGCTTTTAGATGATGAGATTTGCGAGGATATTTGCGTGCCGCTATTTGAGCGTGATTTCTCTACTCAATTTGGTACATCGACGACCCACGAGTTTACTATCGAGACCGTTGAAGAAGGTAATAATTTTTATATTGCATCCAGTGGCAAGGGGCAATGTCGTGAGGAAGGTATCGAAAATCCCTTTATGGAAGGCGCGCCACCAGCTTGGAGATTTCTGGTTTGTCCTACCGCATCATGGGAGATTCGTCGAAAGCGAAATGATGAACTCGTGCTGTCGGGTCAGACCTCTAGAGGCACATCAGCGCCACTAACACCCGGTAACTATAAGTTTATTGTTTCAATGGAGCCTGAATATTCGTCTCCCAATTGGAAGTGGGGTGCATGCCTGAGTGCCTGTGGACCGGATGTTGAAGGTTCTGATCCGTGCGACGCAGGTAGTGACGTAAAAGAATACCGAATTTCGTACTCAGCAAGAACTGGGTTGGGGGGTGATCTGTCCTGCAGTAATGAAATTACGATAGGGGGACATAAGCTCGGTTACTATACGCAAGAAGGCGTAACCCAGACAGGTATTGCTAGCCTGCCCTCTGGTAGGGTAACTTGGTTTGAAGGTTGTAGTTGTTGGCCGAGAGCGTTTGCGGTAAACCCTTGTGGAGAGTTTAGAGAAAACTTGATAATAAGAGATGAAAGCACGAATGAAGTCATATACTGGCATCAGTTGGACGCGCCGACTCAGAAAACAATAGAGGAGCCAATTTTTCTCCGATAAATCATCGAGTAGTATTAAGGCACAATAGAGTACCCTCCTACGCGAGATCAGATTTACGGAGGCTCTTAGCTACATGATGATTTGTTGAGGTTTTCGTTGCATGCTCTATGTGGCGAGCTTTTGGTTGTTTTATTGTCGCAAAAAGAGATATTCCAAAGATAAGACTTGGCACACAGGTGAATTATGCCACTAGCGAGTGGATTTTCTCTGCGAAAATCTTTGATCTTCCTGCTAACGATGATACCCAAGCTCGAAACATAAACCATGTAGATCCAACGCCTCCGCGTTGCTAGCTCAGCACTTTTGTGAATCTAAGCGTGGCCACACGCAACGTGAAAAGAGATGGCGCCAATGCCGCAGGTTCATGCAACATACTAGTCGAAGAGTAATTGTGAGCGGTGTAACGATCATAAGGGCCAATTATGGGCTTGAAAAAAGTGGCCACAATCTCTGATGAAAGTTTTACTGTATGGCTGATTGAAATGAGAAAGCGAGTCCTTTTTTAGCCGTAACTGCTGTAGCACCAGATTCAGGGTCACTAGATTCTAGGATGGAGCTGGTTAGAGGAATTGGCGTATTCTTCCGCGTTCTAGCGTCTGTTATAGGACTTTTCCACTCAATGGCTTCTTTGTAGTGGGGATTGTTATGAGTTCTGATGGGCTGGTGCGCTGCGTTGTCCGGATTGTAAGGGGAAACAATGATGCATTCGATTCGGTGTCTTTTTGAGCTGATGCTTGTCAAGTCTTCACAACGCTGATTCTGACGCATTGGATTTTTCAGAATTACTAGTTGGTTGCTTCATAAGTACCAGCCATGCGCTCTTAGTCTTAAAGATTTTGGCTCGGATTTTCATGGAGTAATAGCCATCTTTTGTATTTCCATAGGTTATTCATTTTTAGAGGTTCAGAGTAATCTCTTTAAGCTCACTAAATGAGATTGATCGTACTTTCTCAACCATAAACTGCGCTTTCGGCCTAATGATCTTGAACAGCTTGAGCGATTTTTGAGTTGCGGGGAGTAGTAGGCTTGTCTCAACGAGTAAGTGCGCTCCGGATAACCCATCAATTGCCGCCGGAGTCAAACAAACCCAACTGCTGTCGAGATGAGGTTTCGATTTTTTTGTTTTTGGCGCGCTGTCTTTGTGGGTCTTAGATCATCTCGTCCTGTGGATTGAAATCGACGTGTTTTGATGAATATCTAAGGCTAACTCATTTTGCTTGGTGAGTTTTGGCGTTGCGAAGAGACTTTAGCGGCGTACCGCCGTTTCGGAGAGGCTAACCCTATGACTATTCCTGAACATCAGTTATCCAGTTGGTCGAGTGTGGGCGCCCAAAAAGGTTCAGCTGACACCTATGCATCAATCAAGCATGCACTTAACGAACACGAATTTCCTTCGAGTATGACGTTCGACGTGTTTCTACAGGGATCTTATCCCAATACAACAAATATTCGCGGTGACAGCGACGTTGATATTGTTGTGCAAACATCAGAGGTGTTCTATCACAATGTGCGCGCTGATCAGCGTTCGCAGTACGGCTTGAATACACCTGGAGACTTCACTCTTGATGAGTTTCGACGGGAAGTTCTATCCGCATTGAAGCACTATTACGGTAGTGATGTGGTCCGCCAAGGTAACAAGTGTATTAAAGTGGCTGGAAATCAACATCGTTTGAATGCTGATGTGGTGCCGTGCACTGAGTATCGAAACTATTCGAAACCTGGACACTATAAAGTAGGTGGGATACGATTTTTGACGCAGAACAATATCGAGATCATTAATTATCCCAAGGTACATCTTGCAAATGGCTCGGAAAAAAATAAGGATACCGACCAACACTATAAACCCAACGTGAGGGTATTCAAAAACGCGAGAAACCGTGCCGGCAGCAACTTCCCATCTTATTTTTTGGAATGCTTGCTGTTCAATGTGCCGGCTGAACGTTTTTCTGCCAGCCATTCTGAAACGTTCTACGATGTGCTTTCTTACCTAGTTTCCGTGCGTGATGCGCGGTTGCTTGGCGCATTTACTTGTCAGAATTGCCAGCAATCCATGTTTGGAAATAAGGAGCATCAAATTAGCCTGATCGAAGCCGAAGCGTGTATCGAAGCGTTGGCTCAGCTGTGGGACTTTTGGAGATGACGCAAGCTTTTCGGATCCTTGCTCTTGATGGCGGTGGCTCACTGGGCGTGTACACGCTTGGCGTACTTCTGGAGGTGGAGAAAATGCTAGGTCGTCCGCTTTCAGACGTATTTGATTTAGTGTATGGCACCAGCACCGGCTCCATCATTGCGGCGTTGGTGGCTCTTGGGCGGGACGCCGAGTCCATCAGAGAGCTCTATTTCGATATGGCGCCCGATATCATGTCCAAGAAAATGCCATCCTCAAAAAGTGTTGCGCTTGAAAAACACGCCGCAGAAATATTCGGCAACGATACCTTCGACGCCTTCAAGCTAGATATCGGCATTGTGACTACACACCTTGAGTACAACCGGCCGATGGTGTTCAAACGGATGGCTTCTCAGGCGCATGGTAGTCTTGGTAGCTTTGAGCCAGGATTCGGAGCGACTATTGCCGATGCGGTTGTGGCTTCCTGCTCGGCGTATCCGGTGTTCAAGTCCAAAAAATTCGGTACCAAAGAATATGGCGATCGGGTGCTTGTCGATGGCGGATTTGCAGCCAATAACCCGTCCTTGCTAGCGCTTGCGGATGCCTTGGGGCCACTCGAAGTACCACGACACGCTGTCAAACTGTTGAGTATCGGTACCGGTAACTATCCCGAAAAGTTCCGCGTGACGAGCACGTTACTTCATTCTCTAAGTACGGTTAAAACTTTGCTCAAAGTAAGCTCCAATACAGTTGATACCATGCGGCAGTTGTTCTTTGGTGACGTTTATACGCTAAGGCTCGATGACAGTTTTACGGATCGTAACTATCGGACCGACTTTGTTGAGTCAGATGTGGAGGTGCTACAAGCCATCTATCAGCTTGGCCGGAAGACTTTTAGCGCGAGGGAGCGTGAGATTAGGGCCTATTTTAATTAGACCAGAATGATGAGGTTGAATTGGTGCGAGTTGTAAAGCCATGAACATCGGCATCCATCAGGGTAACGGTGAGGTATATTGCGGTGAGGGCACGCGAGGCTACGTATTATCGGCTGAGATACTGATATCACCCTGCAGGGTTTTGACCGACAAACGTGATATTGGCGCTGGGTCGTCAAACGCGATGTCGTATCCCGCAATGATTTTTCGCGAAGATTTTTTTGATTCCAAAAGCCGAGTGCGTCGCGGCCGTATCTATCAAGCGTGGGAGAGTCAGCCACATACGTGGCAAGCCAGGAATGGGGCTGTTTATGGAAGTTGCCACACTTATTCCAGTCATTCGATCTGGTCTCGCTTTGTGAGAGAGGGTCATTTAGACGTATACATTTCACTAGGTGACGACGATCGATACAGCGTGTGGCGGCTAATTGATCTTGAAGTTAATGTGTTCAAAGAGGAGGTCATTACGATCAGTGGGTTGTCATCCTATGGCTTGCTGCCAGAGCTGCTCGAGTCAGAGATCGATGAGAAAGAGTTACCCTTAATCCAGGAGCGAATGCGGGCCGTCGTTGAGGAGATGTACACGGCTAGCGTCGAGTCTGTTGTAGATTGTTGCCGAGAGGCAGCTGTTGCGGTGGTCGGGGCTTATTTGAAGTTGCCTGCTACTGACTTGGCTAGACTTGCTGGAACTTTGCGAGAATCAGAGCTTAATGTCGCAGCAAATTGCGCCACGACCCTAGCACTTTTTCACTCGCGTCGTAAGACCAGCGAAATTCGGGGTAGGGGTGTTCGGCGCTTGGTTGAAGAAGATGCTCAGTTTGCCGTATCTTGTTTAGGCACCATAGTGGTAGAAATTGGCTTTGGCCGGTGGTAAACAGTGGGGGCCAACTTTTGTTCACTCCCCATGTAATCGATACTACGGGTTTTCGCAGCGTCATTTTTGAGCCCAAATACGACGCTGATCCTTGATCAGTGGCTTGTAAGGAACAAACTCGATGATTTTTGATGATGAATTAATATTCCGCGACGCATTGGGTTTTAAGGTTGCAGTCAGCTCCACTGAGGGGTTGCTGGAATTTTGCCGCCAGGAAGTTCAATTTTGGGAGGAGGTGAATGATAAGTTTCGAGAGCAGCATAATAGTGGGTCGCCTGGAGGTTCTGGTGATCCGCATTTTGAAAATCTAGCCAAAAGCGTCGAAAGTAGTCTAGCAGATGCCGGAGCGCCTAATAAAAATGTGCTTGCTGAGATAAGGTTGTGCGCCCGTGATACGGGTCTAAAGCTTAAGGGCTGGCTTTATAGTCGAAATCCACTAACTCATGAGTATATCAATTGCGGTCTTGAATATGGTCGTGACGCTGCGATAACGTTTTACGAATATGCGGTGCATCAACGATTGAATAATCCATCGAGCTACCAGCGATTTGCAGGCTATGCTTCTGCATTTCAGGCGCTTAGGGAGAATAATCCTACATTAGGCAAAGCAGCGACGGAAAAGAAAGTGCTGGAGTTACTGCGTGGCAACTATGAAGATGTGTTGGATAGTTTTAGAGAAAAATCGCGGTTTACAATCCATGGTGTGGACAAATGGTTTGTGGATATACGGGAAAAATATAAGGCTGAAGTTATCGAAAACCAGCGATTTACAGAGGAAAGGAGTAGTGAGCACGACTTATACATAGCCAGGCGGGATTCAGCCAACGAAAAACAAAGGAAAGAGTTTTCTCTTAAACACAAGGAGTTAATGGCCAGAACAGAGCTAGAGTTAGATAACTTAAAGCAAATTATCAAGGATGATCTGAAGATTAAAGGCCCCGCTAGTTACTGGAGACGATCCGCGAAATCGCTTCGAACACAGGGCACTGTTTTTTCACTTATCTTGGGTCTGGTCATCTTCTCTGGCCTGTATTTGGGTTTTAGCTTGTTCGAAATCTGGTTGGGTGGAAAGCCTGTGGCCATTAGTTGGACATCACTGCAAGGAGTCTTTATTTTTGGTGCGACTACCGCGCTCTTTGGTTATTCCATTAGAGTCCTCTCTAGATTGGTGTTCAGTTCCTTTCATTTGATGCGAGATGCGGAAGAAAGAGAGCAGTTGGCGTACTTCTATTTGGCGCTGCGTTATGAAAACGCCGTAGACGATAAGCATATAGAAATCGTGTTGCAGGCTCTCTTTAGCCGCAGTGAGTCTGGGCTGCTCGGAGGCGAGTCATCTCCTACGATGCCAACCGCTGCGAACGAGATAACGAAATTCGCTAGTCGCAAGGGTTAGATGTTTCCAGTACAAATTCACACCAAAATGCTAAACGGCTGATCTTCACATATGAACCCGCTTTATGAGCGAAACAGGTGCAATCAAAGATGTAAAATTGTTTTGGAGAGCGTTTTCCTGTATGCCTATACTTTTAAAGGGTCGGCGTGTGAATAATTTCATCGGAAAAGGTTTATCTTTCCAGGAGGTGTTGGCAGCTTGCGTCGTGACTGCAATCGGTCTTTTTGTGTGGTGTATGCTTTTCAAGCAGAACTTTAGCACTACTTGGTTCGCGCAACGAGGCTAGCTGTATCTAAATCTTATTGCGTGCACTGTTGCGATTCCGACAAATTTCCGACATCTGCTCTTCTTTGTGCGACGTTCTCCGACATTTTAGCAACGAAACGCCGTTCCGGGTCATAATGAAATCAATGATTTATGGTGACTGCGGTAGCTTTTAACCAATTGGTCGCTGGTTCGAATCCAGCACGACCCACCATAAAAAAACCCTCGCTCATTGGGCGAGGGTTTTTTTATGGTGAGCCAAGCTGGGTTTGGTTCTTGTACCGTTCGACAAATTGCGAGAGCAATTTGGACGCCGCAGGCGCCCGTAGGGTCTGAAAATCCCTGAGGATTTTCGAATCAATCCAGCTGTGCGGTATTGTCGTTTGGTCAGATTGTCCTGACGAAGCTCGAACCTCGCTCATTGGGCGAGGGTTTTTTTATGGTGAGCCAAGCTGGGTTTGGTTCTTGTACCGTTCGAAAGTGTGCACTCAAAGGAGCATTCTTCGACGAATCGAAGCCGAAGCCCGCAGCATTTGAAAATCTTGGTGGATTTTCAAATCAATCCAGATAGCACGATGTTATGGCTCACTGAGATATTCCAGATTCAATAAGCCACTTCGTCACTGGAGTGGCCTTTTTTATTTCCTCTCATTGACAATTCACTCAGTCCCCAGTTTGTATGTTCGAGCTTATCCGTCCCGGTCAGGGAAATGTTAAAACCGAAATTCTTTCCGGTACTACGGTTGCATTAGCGCTGGTGCCTGAGGCCGTTGCCTTTGCTTTTGTCGCTGGCGTGGAGCCAATGATCGGGCTCTACGCTGCATTCATGATGGGCCTGATCACTTCGATCTTCGGCGGTCGGCCAGGCATGATTTCGGGAGCTACGGGCGCAACGGCTGTCGTCATGACCGCGCTGGTTGCACAACATGGCGTTCAATATCTTTTTGCGACTGTATTGCTTGCCGGACTTTTGCAAATACTGGCCGGTGTGCTGCGCTGGGGTAAGTATATTCGTCTTGTGCCTTACCCCGTTATGCTGGGTTTTGTTAATGGTCTGGCAATCGTTATATTTTTGGCGCAGCTGGGTCAGTTTCAGGTAAAAGAAGATGGTCAAATGGTGTTGATGGGAGACCAGATGTTACTGGTGATGGCTATGCTGATTGCTTTAACCATGGCAATCGTCCATTTTCTTCCAAAGCTGACCACAGCGGTTCCCTCGGGTCTCGTTGCTATTCTTGTCGTCACCGGTCTGGTCACGCTTTTTGATATTGAAGCGCGGACAGTGATTGACTATGTGCGTGATATGTTACCGAGCGATCAGGCTGCATCGGCAAGCCTTCAGGGCAAGTTGCCGAGCTTTGCGATTCCAGAAGTGCCATTTACTGCGGATGCGCTGGCGATTATTTTCCCCTATGCGCTGATTATTGCGGCGATAGGTTTAATCGAGTCCTTGCTTACCCTTTCTTTGATTGATGAGATGACGGATAGCCGGGGCAGTGGCAATCGAGAGTGCATTGGCCAGGGTGTTGCCAACGCCACTAATGGTCTATTTGGCGGCATGGGCGGCTGCGCCATGATCGGCCAGTCGATGATTAACATAAATTCGGGTGGGCGCGGTCGACTTTCCGGCATAACGGCGGCGCTTGTTCTTCTTCTGTGTATCCTTTTTGCCGCCTCGTTTATCGAAATGATTCCACTGGCCGCGCTGGTGGGTATTATGTTTATGGTGGTGTTAGGAACGTTCGAGTGGAGTTCGTTCAGGATTATTCGCAAGATCCCGACGACCGATGCATTTATTTTGGTGCTGGTGTCTGCAGTCACCGTAAAATTTGATCTCGCTGTTGCCGTGATAGTCGGCGTGATAGTGTCGGCGCTAGTTTTCGCGTGGAAGCATGCGCAGATGATACTGGTGGACACCTATGAGGATGAGGAGGGGTATAAAGTCTATGATCTTCGCGGCCCTGTATTCTTCGGTTCGGTAGCAAACTTCAGGGATTTATTTGATCCCAAGGGCGATCCCGAACATGTCGTTATCGAGTTTAAGCGTTCGCGTTTGTCAGATCATTCTGGTATTGAAGCGCTCGATAATCTGGCAGAGCGATATCAGGCTCAGGGAAAAACCTTGCACATTCGGCACTTGAGCCCAGAGTGCCGTAAGTTGCTGAAGAAGGCCGGAAACTTATGCGAAGTGAATGTGCTCGAAGATCCGGATTATAAAGTTGCGACGGACGCCTTTGGTTAATCAGTTATAAATAAGGGGTCAGAATCCTTATTCAATGATGGATAATCCAAGTGCAGACAGAAATTAATTATCTCCTCGTCTAAAAGGGTTCTGCCCCTTTTAAACCCTACAAATAATAAATCAGCACATATACGGAAAGCAGAATCGCGATCCAGAGCGCGGTGGTACCGATCGGCCATGAGCGCGCGAACATCGCTCGCTCCTTGCTGTCGGCAGTATGGGGTTGCCCCAGATAGCGTGAGGTAAGGTGCTGTGCGAGATCCCGACCTGAATTTTGCAGCCGCGCGCCGAATGAGGTAAGCGGCCCGAGTAGGCGTGACAGTGATCGCACGAGCCTGTGGAATCCGACTCGCCACAACCAGTCAACATCAAGGCTGATGGTCTCTGTGCGCTTCATAAGAGGTAGCAACAAGAAGAAGGCAAGCCCGGAGAATAAAAGGAGCTGAAGGTAAAAGATCACTTTGCCAGCGCTGTAGGCCTGATACTCGACCTGATAGGGAAGCAGCTGATAAATCCACTCGGGGAAGATACCCAAAAGCAGGCAAAGCGCCGAGAACAGGATCATGGCGAGTGCCATATTCCAGGGCGCGTCTTTTGGTCTTAGGCCAGAATCCTTCTGGAAGAATACGAACCATGGAAACTTTATTCCTGCGTGAAGGAATACACCAGCTGATGCGGCTGTCAGTAGCATGTAGGTCCAGACGAGCCCTTCGTTCGCGGCGGCGAGCGAAATCATACTCTTGGTGGTAAAGCCCGAGGTGAGTGGAAAGCTGGAAATCGACAGCGCGCCGATGATGCAGCAGATCGTTGTTAGCGGCATTGTCTGGAAAAGACCGCCAAGCTCGGTGCAGCGGTGTTTGCCTGTTCGGTATATCACCACGCCAGCACTCATAAATAGCAGCGCTTTATAGACAATGTGAGCAAAGGCGTGAGCTGCCGCTCCATTGATCGCAAGCTCCGTACCGATGCCAACCGCACAGACCATAAAGCCGACCTGATTGACGACGGAGTAGGCCAGTATTCGGCGAATGTCGTTTTCCAGCAGTGCATAGATAATGCCGTACATCACCATAAATAGCCCGACTCCGATCAGGAGTTTTTCGCCGGGAAACAGCAGTATCAGTGCGAGTACCGCTGTCTTGGTGGTAAAGGCAGAGAGAAATACCGAGCCGGTGGGACTGGACTCCGGGTAGGCATCGGCTAACCAGGCAGATAAGGGCGGTGCGGCAGCGTTGATCAGAATACCGCACAGGATCATCCAGCTGTTAAAGTCATTGGCGAGCATGGGCGTGATCTGGATTGAGCCTGTGCCGACCACAACGCCTTCAATCCCTACTTTTAAAATCACGCCGCCGAGCAAATGCAGAATGGCATATCGGATGCCTGCTGCTCTCGCGGCCGGGGTACCACCGCACCAGATGACGATGGTGGAGAAAAGCGCCATCAGCTCCCAGTACACGAATAGCGAGATCAAGTCTCCGGAGAAGCTCACGCCGATGGCGCCAGCGGCGTAAAAATAGGCGGCTGCGAGCTCATACCACTTGGCGAGTCGGAATGCGTACAGTCCTCCGACGAAGGCCATAATGGCAAAAATCGTTGCAAACAAACGCCGAAGCGGGCTGCCCTCTACAGGTTCGATGTCGTAAGACAGAAAGCGAACCGTATCCTGAACACCGTCAGGTATTTGCCAAACTGCCCAGAGCGTTAGTAGTGGCGCAGCGAGAACGATGAAGCTTCGGACATGCCCTCTTGCTGGACCGATGGCGAGGGCGGCGGCGACCATGATCAGCGCCGGCGAGATTAACTCAGGCATTGTCTTCGTCCCTCGCACGGTAATAGTCGTTGGGTCGCTTGAGGAAAACGCCTATTCCCTTGGCGAATAAAACCATCAGCAGACAGCTTAAAAAACCGAATATCGCGCCAAAGCCAAACCAGCCGTCAACCGTGAAATAGCCTTTCACATAGATGAAGAGCTGCGCAAGCACGGTAAGCGCAAGCACCACCGATGAGCCCCACCAGAGCTTGCGAATCGTTTCAGCTCTGGTTAGCCAGTGCTTTTGATAATCGGTGCTCATGGCAGTAATCCTTCGACCAGTTGCTGCTCGAGTTCAATCACCGGGCCGTTCAGGAAGAAAAAGCCCAGCGTCAGAAAAGCGGTTATACCCAGTGCTAGCACGACAAGTGGTGGCGCCTCACCATGTTGCTTGCTTCCCTCGGGCTCGTCGGCAAACCAGGCCATGAAAATAATCGGCAGGAAGTAGGCAGCGTTGAGCATGGTGCTCAAAATGATGGTAAAGATCGCGAGCAAGTTATCCGCCTGAAAAGCACCAGCCAGAATGTACCATTTGGAGACGAATCCTCCAGTGGGTGGGACCCCAATCATACTCAGTGCGCCAATGGTAAAGGCGGCCATGGTCCACGGCATCCTGCGCCCGATTCCACGCAGCTGATGGAGCTCGGTTTTCTTGGCCGCGGTATAAATGGCGCCGGCCGCAAAGAAAAGAGTTATCTTGCCAAATGCATGCGCGACCATGTGAATCGCGGCGCCAATCTCCGCAAGTGGTTTTAAAACTGCTGCAGCCATTACCACATAGGAGAGTTGGGCGACGGTCGAATAGGCCAGAAGGCGCTTGAGATTGGTCTGCTTAAGGGCAACCAGACTGGCGGCGATGATAGTAAAGGCGGCTGCATAGATAAGCCAGCTGGAGCTCTCTACGCTGAACAGGAAGTCGACGCCAAATATATAAACGATGATTTTGGTGACGGCGAAGACGCCCGCCTTCACAACCGCGACTGCGTGTAGCAGCGCACTGACTGGTGTCGGTGCGACCATTGCTGCGGGTAGCCAGCGGTGTACGGGCATCACAGCCGCCTTGCCGATTCCAAAGACAAATAGCGCAAGCAGTAGACCTACATCCGCACCTGCCATTTGTCCATCGAGAATTCCATTAACGGTGAAATCGCCCGTGCCAGCGATATGATAGGTCCAGATGATTGCGGGTAGGAACAATCCAATGGATGTACACAGTAGGATACCGAGATAGACTCGCGCAGAGCGCATGGTGTTCTCGTCGCCTTTGTGCGACACCAGTGGAAACGTGGAAAGCGTCAACAGCTCGTAGAAGAGGAACAGTGTGAACAGGTTGCCTGCAAAGGCAACGCCCATTGTCGCTGCGAGCGAGAGTGCGAAAAAAGTATAGAACCGAGTTTGCTTCTTCTCGTTATTGCCGCGCATGTATCCTATGCTGTAGATCGAGTTGATGATCCAAAGGCTTGACGCCAGCGTCGCGAACAACATGCCCAAGGGCTCGACTTCGAAAGCAATTGAGACGCCGGGTAGCAGCTCTCCGATGGTCCAGGCCGGACGCTCTCCTTCGAACAGACCAGGTAGCATGCCCCAAACCACCACGGCGAGTCCGACTGCACCCGCAAGCGTTGCGCACTCGCGCAAGTTGTCCGAAACTCTTGCGGCCAGCTGTATGGCCACCGCCGTTAGCAGCGGCACGAGAAGTGCCATGAAAATCGCGTTGTCGGCGCTCATAGCGTGTGCTCCAGCAGTAGCTCAGCGGCGCCGCTAGACAAAGTCAGAGCGAAGAACGGTAGTAGACCAAAAACGATGTTGGCCGCAGCTACAGTGAGCGCAATCACCAACAACTGAAAGGGCGCTTCCCCTGGCGCCTGCTCCACCACGGCTGGTTTGAAGTACAGCGTGCTAATTATTCGATAAACATACGCCAATGCCATCAGCGAACTCAGCAGAATAATCGACACCAGAAGCCAGGCTGTGCCGCCACTGTTGATAGCTGCATCAATGAGCAACCATTTGCTAATAAAGCCTGCAGTACCTGGGACGCCAACCAGACTCAGGCCGCATACGACAATGCAGGCAGCCGTGATTGGCATGGTTTTGGCTGCTCCCGCAAGTTGGTCGAGGCGTAGGTCCCGGTAGTGATAAGCAATTGCTGCGATGGCGAGGAAGAGTCCGCCCTTGGCGAGTGCATGGTTAAACAGATGCATGGAAGAGGCGGTGAGCCCGGTTGCAGTGACAAAGCTCGCACCCAGAATGATATAGCCGATCTGTGCGACTGAGGACATAGCGAGTAGACGTTTGATATGCCCTTCAAACATCGCAACCGCAGATGCGACCAGAATGCCAAAAAGCGCAAGCGGCGTAAGAAAGGTCGAGAATTGCAGTGTGTGATTTTCCAGTGTGCTCTGGAAAACCAGAAAATCGAAGCGGATCAAAACATAAATCGCGACTTTAGTTGCACATGCAGCCAAGAACACGGTAACGATATGTGGAGCCTGCGTGTAGGCGTTAGGTAGCCATACGTGTAGAGGAAAGATTGCTGCCTTCAGTGCGAGGCCAATCGTGATAAATCCGGCGGCGACGAGTATTGGGTTGAGCTGTGTGACATCGCCTAGTCGCGTCTCCATATCAGCCAGATTAAGTGTGCCCGTCATCATGTAGACCATGCCGACGCCAATCAGGTAGAACGTTGCGCCGATGGTGCCCATGGTAAGGTACTTAAAGACGGCGGGCAGTGCGCGTCGATCCGGGCCACCCGCAATGAGTATGTAACTCGCGAGTGAAGATATTTCCATGAAGACAAAAATATTAAAGGCGTCGGCCGAGACCGTTATGCCGGCAAGACCGGCAAGTGCTAGCAGGAAGGCCGCGTAAAACATCGGCTGGCGTTCCGTCTCGATCTGTTGATCAATGCTGGGGCGGGCAGCCAGCAGTGCTGCTGCGGCAGCGCCTGTCACAATCAGTAGAACCAGTGCGCTGAAGGCATCGACAGAGAGGGCAATGCCGTACGGTGCTTCCCATCCGCCCATTTCGTAATAGAACGAGCTGCCGCTGGAAACCTTCAACGCCATACTCAGCGCAATGGCAAAGCTGAACACCGCGACGGCAGCTGCACCCGCCCACGCTAGACCGCGTGGTTTCAGCAGCAGTATCAGCGGCGAGCTGAGCATAGGCACTATGACTTGCAGTGCCGGCAGATGCGGGGTTAGATCCATAGTATCAATCCGCGTCCAGTATCTCGTCTTCTTCAATGGTGCCGTAGGCTTCGTAGATACGAACTACGATTGCCAGTCCCAGGGCGAGTGTCGATACACCAACGACGATTGCGGTCAATATTAGAACCTGTGGGAGAGGATTAGAGAACAGCTGATCTTCCACGCCTTTCTGGATGATGGGTGCAGTGCCTCCCTCGACTTTGTCCATCGTGATGTACATCAGGAATACCGCGGACTGAAAGATTGAGAGTCCAATCAGTTTCTTGACCAAATTGGTTTTCGCAATGACCGTGTATAGGCCGAGTGACAGGACTATGGCGAAGACCCAGTAATTGAAAATACCCAGTAATTCGAACAGGTTCATAATTTTACCGGTCGAGAGGCGAATGCGTGGTAGATGCTCAGAAGCGCACCGCAAACGGCCATGCCAACGCCGGCCTCAATCGCTAGAATACCCATCTGCTGACCGCTGACGGGATCATCGGAGAGCACCGAGTACTCGAGGAAGTTTCCGCCCATCAGCATGCACAGAATGCCGACGCCGCCGTAAAGCGTGGCGCCTCCCACTACGAGGCCCATTAGTACGCTTCTGGGTAGTGCTCGTAATGCTGCGGCTTCGCCCTCAAGCAGTGCGTATAAAATTATGCCCGATGCGATCAAGGCACCCGCCTGAAACCCACCGCCCGGACCGTACTCGCCATGAAACTGTACGTAGAGTCCAAACAGGACGATAAAGGGAATCAATAGACGACCCACCACTTGCGGGATCATATGGTGCCTCAGCCCTGAGGTTTCCGGGTCATACATACTGCCTTCGCTGGGTTTTACCCCCAGAATAAAGAGCACGCCGATGCAGGCGGCAAACACCACGAAAACCTCACCCAGGGTGTCGTAACCTCGGAAGCTACCCAGAACGGCGGTAACGACATTGGGAAAGTCCATAAACACAGGGGTATTTTCCAGATACCAAGGTGCAACATGTTGATGCACTGGTGCCTCCGGATCCCCGAGACGGGGCTTATCAAAGGTCGCGTAAATGATCAGGGTTGTGAGAACGGCGACCACTACTAAAGTGACACGGCTACGTCGAACTGACTTCTCGCGCTCTGTTGTCAGCGCCAGCGCTGAAAGAAAAATCACCGTAGTGATGCCCGCGCCAACCGCGGCTTCGGTCAGTGCAACGTCAGCGGCATCGAGTATAAAAAAGTTTGCAGCCATTAAAAGGCTGAAAATCGACGTCAGCATCACCGCAACGAACAGATTTTCCGTGCGTACAATCGCTAGCGCTGCGATCACGAGCAGAGAAAGCAGGAAGATTGCGAAAATAAAGATCATTTTTGAATCTCTTGCTGATCGCCCGGTCGCATGCCCGATTGCAGCGCCGCGTTGGCTAGTGCATAGCTTGCCGTCGGCGCAGTCAGGAGTAGAAAAATCATAATGGCGGCGAGCTTTAGCGCTGCGAGGGTCGAATCAGCTTGCAGGATCATCCCGCTAAAAATGAGTATGGTTGCCATGGTCTCGGTAAGGCTGGCGGCATGCAGGCGGGTGTAAAAGTTTGGCAGTCGCAGGGCGCCAATACCTCCTATAAGCACAAAGGCGCCGCCGCCGCAGAGCAGTATCCAGCTGAGCACATCCAGCACAGTGCTAGTCATTGCTCTTGGCCTCTCTGGCCCTGTCGGTTTTCATCTGGATAAACTGCAGTACGGCTAATACGCCCACCAGATTAATCAGGGCGTAGGCCAACGCCAGATCGAGAAAATCAGGCCGTTCAAACAGAAATGCGATGACCGCCAGTAGCAGGGCAGTCTTGGTGCCAAACAGGTTAACGGCCAGAACGCGGTCATGGATGGATGGTCCCCGCAGTGCGCGCAGAATGGCCAGTACCATGGTCACGAGAATTGCGATTGATACGACAGCGAACATAACTAGCGAATACCCACCTTGGCAAGGCGACGATCAATCTCACCATTTTGCAGGGACGCAGCACTCTCGTCGGTAAGGCAGTGTACAAGCAGCTGACCTTTGTCGATATCAATGGTGACTGTGCCCGGAGAGAGGGTAATTGAGTTACCCAAAATAACCTTTGCGACATCTGAATCTTCGGTCGTGTTAAGTGATATCAGCTGAGGCTGAATGGGCAGCGAGGGAGAGAGAACAATGCGCGCGACTTCGAAGCTGGATTTGATAACTTCACCGAGAATCCACAGCCAAAGCGCCGGCAGGCGCAGCAGAGCGTGTAATGGGATTGCATGGCGAAAGAAGCCGGTACGTTTTGCCAGCCAGACGCTGAGCAAGCAGGAAAAGGCGCCTAGCCCAATGAGCAGCGGCTTGTACAGTCCAGACCACAGTAGCCATATGACAAACAGAACCACAAAGGCGCTTGCGAGTTGTAATGGCGTTGCCGAGTATTTTGTAGTCACCTTTTGATTTCAGCCCTTGGGTGTGTGCGTATGGATCTAGCTGGTCCCATCGCGATTGCTTCCTTACTCGATAAATCTAGACTAAGAGCAGTATAAGCGCCAATTCTATTCTAACGAATCCATTCTGTTTGACGCGTATGATTGCTAAAAGTTTGGTTGTTTTTTTGAGCGATGTTCTTGGGTAAATCTCACAGGCGTTACTCGACAGTATATATTCTACGAAAGCTGTGCCTCAGTTGGATCACCTAATACTTCGCTCAAAGGCTAACTTTCTCAAGATTGTAGAAGCTATTGTAGAAACTATGATCGATGTTCCATGGGAAATACGTGCCATTAGCAGCCTGCTACTCCGCTTCGCAAGGGTAATTTTCTCTGAGTGCTGCGTAGACAATGCTGCGCGCAGTGACATTGGGGCTCAATTCACCTTTCTCATTGAGATCGTCGACGACATGCAGAACAACCTCCTTGAGCGGTACAGGGTCTCCAAGGCAGAACTCCGCGTAACGAGCTGCGCGCTTAACCTCCTCTCTGTTGGGCGCACGCGTGCGCATTGCGCGATCCGATAGTGTCTGACGGTTGCCCTGTTCCGCCTCTACTTTCAGCATCACCCTTGCGTCAGTTGCAACCGCGCCGTCAATAAAGCCCTGTATATAACGCGCGCAGAACTCGCCATCCAGACTGCTGTTATCCTGCGGGAATTCAATACAATGGGATGCAAGCTCCTGCGCAGACAGTATTTCGACGGCAGCAGCGGGTTGTGCAATAAATGGCGCCATCGCCGCAAGCAATGCAGCACAATGCGCTTTAGCCTTAGATCTGCTGTGGCTGAGTGGTCT